>CAYMYR010000034.1:0-30226 GCA_964394715.1 uncultured Smithella sp. | reverse complement strand
AGCGCCGCGGCGCTCATTCCGGCATACCCTGCTCCGATTACGACCACATCCGCCATACAACCTCCGGAAAGATAATGCAGCGAAAAGGCCGGAAGCCCGGCAGGCTTCCGGCCCGTGATTGTGTTCTTTGCTTCACCCGGAAAGCAAGAGGAATGTCTGCGGTGCCGGTTTATATTTTGGCGAATCCTCTTTCCAGATCGGCAATGATGTCTTCAATATCTTCAATACCAACGGCCAACCGGAAGAGATTGTCCACGATTCCCAGCTCGTAACGCTGTTCCCGGGTGTACCGGTAATAGGTCACCGTGGCCGGATGCGTAATCAGGGTCTCCACACCACCCAGGCTGGGAGCGATATAGATCATTTCAAGAGAATCCATGAATCTTTTTGACGCGTCCAGATCACCCTTGATGGTGAAGGTGACAACGCCGCCACCGCCTTTCATCTGCGTCCTTGCAATATTATAATGGGCATGACTTTTCAGAAAAGGATAATAAGCCCTTTCAATCTTTGGATGATTTTCCAGATATTCGGCAATTTTAAGCGCGTTTTCGTTTTGCGTTTTTACACGGAGAGGAAAAGTCTTCAGGCCTCGTAACAGCAGGTAACAGCAATGAGCATCAATCACGCCACCCATGGACTTGTGCAGTTCGCGCACCTTGTTCACCAGCTCTTTTTTGCCCAGAAGCACACCTGCCAGAATATCGTTGTGACCTCCCAAATACTTCGTGCCGCTGTGAATCACCAGATCGATCCCGTATTCAAGCGGTCTCTGGTTATAAGGTGTCGCGAAAGTGGAATCGATGATCGTGATGACCTTGTGCTTCTCGCCGATCTGCTTGAATTTTACCATGTCAAATACATTGAGATAGGGATTGGTCGGTGATTCGGAAAAAATAAACCGGGTATTCTTTTTGATGGAAGCGTCAAATGCTTCGTAATCCCCGAAAGGCACAATGGTACATTCAATGCCGAACCGTTTGAGGTACGTTCTGCAGAATTCCAGTGTCCTTCCATAACAGTCATCGGTAATCACGATGTGATCACCGGACTGGACCAGCGCCAGAATGGTGGTGGTGATCGCCATCATACCCGAAGAAAACATCAGCGCCTCCTCCGCACCATCGAGCTCCGCCAGGCGGCGTTCAGCCACTTTCTCCGTCGGATTACCGTATCGCCCGTATTCATAGCGTTTTTTGGCGTTCTTTGTGTAGGCTTCAATTTCCCTGCTATCCTTGAAGGTGTAGGTAGATGACTGAACAATAGGCGTGGTGATTGAATCCGCGTAGCGTGCACGGTCCTCTCCCGCGTGAATGGATTTTGTAAATATTGATTTTTCTTGTTTTCTATCTTTACCTTTCATGGCGTCCTTTCATCAAAACAATTGAATTTCTGAAATAATTTATTGCATTGCGCTGAAGTATAGAAACATCCCTCCTGCAAGTCAATGAACAATTTCTTGACATCCTCCCCTCCCTGAAGGAAGGGGATTCCCAAAACAGCTAGGCTGCCTTGAGGGTTCCTGCTTCACCGAGAGGCCTGACTGCGCCGATCTCTCCACAGGCTAACCGGGCGTGCCCCGCCCTTAAAATATTTCCCGCCGCGGTGATGTCCGCGTCTGCGGCATAGCCGCAGGCCACACAGATGAAATCCGCCTGGGTCAACCTATTTTCTTTTGCGGTATGACCGCATTCAGGGCATCTCCGGGATGTGTTTTTCGGATCGACAAACAAAACCATCCCGTTTGCCCAACCCACCTTGTATTCGAGCTGCCGGCGGAACTTGCCCCACGCAGCATCCAGAATACTCCGGTTCAAACCGAATTTCTGTTTGACCATTTTACCCGGATTCTCAACCGTGCCCTTTGCCGACTTGCTCATGTTCTTTACCCGCAGATCCTCAAGGACAACCAGGCCGTGGTTTTTGGCAATCGTGGTGGTCGTTTTGTGGATGAAATCCCTGCGAGTATTGGCGATCTTTGTATGTAGCGCGGTGATCTTCGCCTTTTGCTTTAAAAAATTATGGGAGTGCTTTACCTTGCGGGAAAGCCTTCTTTGAAGCGTCGCCATCCGTCGTGAATATCGTGCAATGATTTTCGGATTCTCAACGATTGTCCCATCCGAAAGGACACACAGCTTGGCAATCCCCATGTCGATGCCCACGGCCTTGCTTTTTGGAACAGCGTCGGCTATGTCCACCTCGCAGCAGACGGACACGAACCAGTGCTTCCCATTTCGGGATACCGTCATGTGTTTGGGCTTACCCGTAATGCCCTGGCTTTTGAAGAATCCGACCCAGCCGATCTTCGGAAGAAAGATGCGCCGGTTGTCGATCTTGAATCCCTGCGGGAAGCGGAAGGAATCAACGGACTTGCCTTTCTTCTTCTGTTCCGGGAAAGCAGCCCGGCCTTCAAAGAAGTTTTTGTAGGCAATATCCAGATCACGGACTTTCTGCTGAAGCACCTGTGAGGGGATTTCCTGTATCCAGTCATATTCACCACGGAGAATGGTAACATCCGGAAGCTGGCGATATGAGTTCAGGGTTATACGACGGGAAGCATAGACGGTTTTGCGTTGTTCAAGGCACAGGTTCCAGACAAGACGGCAGACTCCGGCGATCCGGGCTAATTGATGTTCCTGACCGGTGTCCGGCTTCAATCGAAATCTGTGTGCTTTGTTAATCGTTTTCATTGCTTATCTATATCAATAGAACGATCGTTCTGTTATGTCAAGTAAAAAACGACACCGTACAAGCCTTATATCCCCGCCCTGAAAGACGGGGTTTTACGGCATGTTGGATAAATAATTCCGGACGAAACATTCCAGAGGCATTGACATTTTCCTTCTTAATCTTTAGATTGAAATAAAAAGCAAGGATTGCACAGATATGCCGATTTACGAATTTGAATGCGATAAATGCAAAAAGCAGTTTGAAGTGGTTACGCTTAGCCTCAGTGAAAAACCCAACGCCGTTTGTCCGAAATGCAAATCCAAAAAAACACACAAACTGGTCTCCAAAGTCGGCAAAGGCAAATACGGGTCTCTTCGTTCGGGCAGTTCAGCTTCAACAAGCTCGCCATCAAGTTCAGCGTGTTCATCCTGCTCCTCTTCTAACTGTTCCTCCTGCGGTCATTAACCGCTCCTTGATTTAGCAAGATGTCAATTCTGCAATGTATTAATTTTATTGCAGAATTCCGAAACATGAGGGGGATCTTCATATTATTCTCTCTGTCAGACTCATCCCCTTAAAGACAGCAGTTTATTCATTCTCCGATTGACGCCTTCGTAAAAAGAGGTATAATTATAAAAAAACAGGTTAATTTTTCCACTGTCTAATCTTTTCCTTCTCTCTCGGGCTCTCTTTTAGAAGCATCCGCCTCGTAGCTGGAAACTTTTCTCACTTCGATTTTGTTTTGATTCCTAATCTTATCGGTTACGCTGAACCTTGTTCTTACATGACCAGACTGCTGCATTAAAAAAAGCGAATTGCGATAATCTGTTTGCGGGATTGCCGGCATTATCCGGGATTACCGGCTTATCGAAGCCGGTTCGTAACATTTGAATGCTTTTTCAACCGACTGAAAGAAAGGAGAAGGATGATGAGCAGCATTTACAAGGTAATCGAGATTATTGGCGGCAGTGAAAAGTCATGGGAGGATGCGGCAAAAAAGGCAATGGAAACAGCGGCGAAGAGTCTGAAGGAAATCCGGATTGCGGAAGTCAAGGAACTCGACATGAGAGTTGAGAAAAATAAAGTTGTCGAATTCCGCGTAAAACTGAGAGTGTCCTTCAAATATACACCCTAATTCAAAGTTCTCTGAATTCAGGAACCGGGATAGGGCACGGTGTGTGTAAAAAATCATTTTGACATTTAGCATTAGGCGGCGGAAATTCTTCCGCCGCCGTCAGGAAAAAACAAGTTGTTTTCAATCACCTCAAATGATTCATTAACAGCTGCATCAAAATAATTGATTCTTGATGCAATGAACATGATTCTGCATCTTAAACAAGTATGTTTCCGGTTACCTTTCTTAACCTGCAAGAATTCCATACCCCATACCGGCTGCAGTCGAAAGAACGATAACAATGGCACAGTAAACAGCGGTTTTTTTCGCGCCCATGACACTGGCAATCGTAATCATGCTCGGTAGCGATAAAGCCGGTCCAGCAAGCAGAAGGGCCAGCGCCGGGCCCTGCCCCATCCCGGAACCGATCAATCCCTGAAGAATGGGCACTTCAGTAAGCGTGGCAAAATACATGAACGCGCCGACGACAGAGGCAAAAAAATTGGCACCCAGCGAATTACCCCCGACCAGCATCTGAATATAGGATTCGGGAATCAGCGCCGGATAACCTGGGCGGCCCAGTAAAAACCCCGCCACCAGAACGCCGCCAAACAAAAGCGGGAGAATCTGTTTGGCGAAATCCCAGGTCGCCTTTACCCAACCCTTGAGCTCTTCTTGGACAAACCACTTTTTGAGCATGATGCCCAAAACAACAAGCAGTGCAATCACCAGAAACCACTTGACACTGAAAATCATTTGCCAGAGGCCGCCGTCATTCTCCTTTGGTTTGGCAAACGAGGCAAAAACCAGAATCAGCACCATCACCAGCATATAAACGGCATCCTGCCACAGCGCCCTTCTCATGCCCTCTTCTTCCGGCAGGAACATTTCGGCCGTTTCACGGTTGGCGTCATCCTTGCGGAAAATAAACGCCATCAAGAGACCTGTAATGATCGCAAACACGACCGCGCCGACAGCGCGCGCCAACCCGAGTTGCCAGCCCAGCACCTTTGCGGTTAGAATAATCGCCAGCACATTGATGGCGGGACCGGAATACAAAAATGCCGTCGCTGGGCCAATGCCCGCGCCGCGCGTATAGATGCCCGCGAAAAGCGGCAGCACAGTACAGGAACAAACCGCCAGAACGGAACCGGACACGGAAGCCACCGAATAGGCAAGAATCTTATTGGCCTTTGCGCCGAAATACTTGAGCACCGCCGCCTGTGAAACAAACACGCTGATTGCACCGGCGATGAAAAATGCCGGAATCAGGCAGGTGAGCACATGCTGCCGTGCGTAATCCTGAAGCATCATAAAGGCTTCCAGACCGGCCTGCCGGATAAGTGTGGATTCCCATGGAATAAAATATGCTCCCAGGAATATTCCTATGATCCACAATAATTTTTGCCATTCTTTCATAACTGTTTCCATTGTATTTGTTTTTTGTTTCCCGAATATTTTTTTGCCTTGTCCCCGAGCAGTTCTTCAGACAGTTTAGGCAGTTCGTCGATCAGGTACTTCGACCTATAGCTCTTAAGCAAATGCCCTGAGCTTTGACTATCGCCTTCCGGTCGTCAGGTATAATTTTAATTTCGTCAGTCCGTCCCAGATTTCGTCTGTACCAACATATTTTTTCACATCCGCAGGGGAATATTTGATAACACAAGTGGGTGTCGCATCAATTTTATGCTCCTTAATCACGGCGCTCAGAAGAGGGAAGATAGACTTTTCATTCATGGGGCTCAATGATATTTTTTTCTCCCTGAGGAAGGCAAGGAGCGTCTTTTCGTCTTGTATGTGCCTGCCTTGAGCCGCCTCAAAAAGAACATTGCGGACATGAAGAGCATCACCAATCCCGGAAGACCTGTTTACAGCGTAAAGGTAATATTTTGCATATAGGGGCGTGGCAGGATTGAAAGGAACATCAACAAAGGTCAATTTAACTTTATCCGTCGCCACCAGTTCTTTGAACAAACCTTCGGCCTGCGCGTCGATGCGCCTGCAGGGGGGACAATAATAATCGGTGAATATAATGACTTCATAGGGGCCCTTGCCCAGCGAAGGAATCACACGGACAGAATCCTGCGAATAAGCGGGCGGCATAAAACAAATAAAAAAAGAAGACAAGACAAGAAACAATACCATGACGTCAGCTAACTTTTTTTCTTTCATCATCGATAAAAAAACCTCCTTGTTTCATGATATGCTTTTTGACGGATCTGAATAATATCGATCTCTGAACCTCAGCGCAACCGTCACCAAACCGATCATCACGGGCACTTCCACCAATGGGCCAATCACGGCTGCAAAAGCCGCTCCGGAATTAATGCCGAATACGGCAATCGCCACTGCGATGGCCAATTCAAAATTATTACTGGCGGCGGTGAAGGCCAGGGTTGTTGTTTTGGAGTAATCCGCACCCATTTTCTTTCCCAGATAAAACGATACCAGAAACATGACCACAAAATAAATCAGAAGCGGGATGGCAATTCTTACAACATCCAACGGCAGCGTAATAATAAGATTCCCCTTCAAGCTGAACATCACCACTATGGTGAATAGAAGCGCTATAAGCGTAAGCGGACTGATCAGGGGAACAAATCTGGCGTGATATTTTTCCTTGCCAACAAACTTAATGCCTATAACACGAGTCAGTGCTCCGGCAATGCATGGAATACCCAGATAAATAAAAACGCTTTCTGCAATCTGCCGGATGCTGACATCGACAACATTCCCGGCTAAACCGAAATAAGGCGGCAGAACCGTGATAAAAAACCAGGCGAACACACTATAAAAAAGCACCTGGAAAACACTGTTGAAGGCAACAAGTCCTGCAGCATACTCTGTGCTGCCTTTTGCCAGTTCGTTCCAGACAATCACCATTGCAATACAGCGCGCAAGCCCGATCATGATTAAACCCACCATATAGGCAGGTTTATCCGGCAGAAAAACAACGGCGAGAACAAACATCAACACCGGACCGATCAACCAGTTTTGCACCAGAGATAAACCCAGCACTTTCCCATTCTGGAATACCTGGGGCATTTCTTCGTATTTGACTTTGGCAAATGGCGGGTACATCATCAAAATAAGACCGGCCGCAATGGGAATGTTTGTTGTCCCTGCTTGAAACGAATTAATAAAGGCTTCCACCCCGGGAATAGAATAACCAATCACCACCCCCACAATCATTGCCGAAAAAATCCACAAGGTCAGGTAACGGTCCAAAAAAGATAATTTTCTACCAATCTGTATCGACATCAATAAACCTTTTTGTCATTTTTATTAATGGAGCACAAACATATAACCAGTCTATAAGGATCATTCACCCAGCGTTTTCCTGGCATCTGCAAGCCATTGACGAATCATTTTTTTATCCGGTAACACGCCTGCGGAAACAACTTTGTTGTTGATAATCAAAGCAGGAACCCCCATAACCCCATAGCTGGCGATTTCTTTCGGGTCTGTGACATGCCTCAAATCCCCGGCCAGATCCATTTCAGCCATGATATTCCGCACATCTGTTTCCAATGAAGTGCACTGATAACAGCCGGGGCCAAGAACGACCACCTGTAAATCTCCGGGAGATTCTGTCTCCACCTCATCCCCCATATACTTTTTATATTCACGCAACAAAGCTTTGCGATAGGCTTCCTCCCTTTTTGCGGGAACATAGTTCAGTTTCTGTATCCGGATGAGAAGCGATGCAGCAATTTCTGAATCAGACATTTGACCTGGATGTTCGGCAATTGCCTTGATGATTTCTTCCAGACCGATAACGCCTGTCAGCTGTCCTTCGATACGAATCTGCATGATCCTGTTATCCATTTGCCCAATAAGCCCCTCTGCCGTTTAAATCAACCACCCCGCGGCAAGCTGCAGAAAATTTATGGTTGTCATGAGTGAGCGGGATTAAAATCAGTATTTCCGGTTAAATTTTCAGCCAACCTTTAATCTGTTCGGCTGACGGGATTTTACCTGCAACCTTCACTTCGCCATTAACGACCAGCCCGGGTGTTGTCAGCACACCATAGGACAAGATTTTACTGATATCCTGCACTTTGGAGATATGCGCCTCAATTCCCGCCTCCGCCACAAGGCCACGTACCAGTTCCTCGAGCTGTTGACATTTTGCACACCCCGTTCCCAGTATTTCGATTTTCATGTCCTGACTCCTCCTATTTTCTGCAAGTCTTCATTATTTTGGCCTGTTCTCTGGCATTGGCCGACAGCACATCTTCCACGCAGCCGATAAAATCCATAATACAGGGACATCGCAAAGAATAGTAAATGGAATTTGCCCTTTTTTCGTCAGACACCAGACCGGCATTTTTCAGAACACTCAAATGCTTGGAAACCGTGGAGGTGTCCGCCCCGACCATTTCGGTGAGCTCATTCACGCATCGTTCCCGCAGTTGCAGCTCTTCAATGATTAAGAGCCGGCTGGGATGCGCCATCGCCTTGATGATTTTTGCCCATGCTTCGTATCTTGGCCTGACTGATTTTTTCATCCGCGGCTACCTCCTTTCCTATTTGGCAATATAACCAAATAGCTTCCATTTGTCAACCTTTTCGATAAACATGCCGATGAAATCAGACAGACTCTGTTGCTTAAGAACATTGCGCTGTTTCCGTCATGCTAAAAATGTCTTGTCGCGCCGCCTCCACCCGATTTTCCGTTTTCAAAAAAGGCGTCCTGCTGCACTTTCGGCTGGTGATCTTCAATGACACCTGGCGTCATGGCGGCCGCCACATCCTCAAGACTGATTCCCCGGTCTTCAGGCTTCAAAAGATTTACGGCCGTAAACCCCTGTCTCTTTTTCTCCGGCCCGCTGTCGAGCCACCTTTGAAGCATGACGGATAAAACAACCAGCGCCATTCCCATTATGGCCGGATCCCAGGCATAACGCGTCATTCCCAGATAGCCCTTGTTGGTCGCAAAGGTTACGCAGGCCAGCACAATACCTGCCGTCAGGACAAAACGTTTGCGGCTTCTGATCCCCCCCCAAATCCCTGCGGCGGGAATCACAAATGTCAGAACGTAGGATATCCAGTAAAGATAGGGCGGGAATATTTTTGGAAAATGATGAATATTCCCCGTTCCTCCGATAAACCATCCTGCCAGTCCCGGTATCTGCAGATTGACAGTCAAATAGATCGCCACCAGCAGGCAGGCCTGCATTATTGTGTATCTGTCTTTTCGGAAAATTTCGTTTTCGCGTTTATCGACGATCAGGTTGAAAATCAATATTCCGCACAAAACAAAAAACAGGACGACTCTTTCCACAGCGGGAGACAGGGATAATTGGAACGGAATCATGCAGATCGAGACAAGGCTGATCAATATCGCGTATAAATAACCGAAACGCAGGTAAATCAGACAGGAAATAACTGAAAATAGCAAACACACGGCAATGGCAACGGTTTTTTGATTTAAATGATGGTCATTGACCCCCAGAAGGAAGCTGACAACAAAGCAAACCATACCAGCCAAAAGGAGCGCTTCTTCAATGCCGTATCTGTATAGTCCGCGGACTTTCACCAGATGCCCGGACAGGATAAAATAAAATATACTGAAAAATAAAAACACCATGGCCAGAATTTTAGTCCCCGCCCTCTCCATCAACCATCCAAACAGTCCTGCAGCGGCACCCGCGCAAAGCAGCGTAAAAATAAAAAACAGCAGGCGAAAAAACAGGTTGGTCTGATGAAGATCCGGGTCTGTCTCGTGCAAGATTGACTGCATCTGGGCCTCTGAAAGCAGGCCGGACCGCAGCCAGGTCCGTGCCTGACGGCGAATGTCAATCATTTCCTCCTGTCTGGATGAGTATAGGTTGAGGCTCATTGCTCCTCCCTGGATTGCCTGGACATTTTAAAGATAAAATAAATCACCAACCCGGAAGTCGCTATGAAATAAGCAAATATCAGTAAGGTTTCCCGGTGAATCCAGTCAACCACCACAATACTGAGGCCGACATAGCCATAGATGACGGCGTAAAGCATATAGAGGAACTTGCGGACACGGGCCGAATAAAAAGCGAGACAGATGCACGTAATCATCAGTACGGGAAAATAAAGCGATAATAATTTGTATTCGGCAACCCCCGTAATCAGAGCAACACATAAGAAATGAACTGCAAAATTGAAATAGATATCAAAGAAATGTTTTTTGACGGCCATCCGGTCGGATAGCATTCCCATCCCCAGCACGATCAGGGCATAAATCATGGCATAGAAGCGGTAATATTCTGCGAACGAAAATAACCGCCACGAGGCAAGAGAGAAGCCAAACCACGCTGCAAGCGTGGAAAGCGCCAGCGAAAGGACCAAACGATTGTCAAACCGGTATGCCAGAAAAATAAACAAAACAAATGAAAGCAGCAGATAGTTCTTCCAGCCTTCGCTCAGAACATGATACTGCATTTCAACGTATGCGATATCCATTGAAAACAGAGCACAGCCAAAATACAGGACATAATCAAAAGCGATATGCGGCGATGGAACTTCCCTGAAACTGAATGGGCCTCCTTTCCAGAAGCAGTATACAAATGCCGCGGTGCAACACAAACTCAGGGAGGCAATGACGGCGATGTCGCCCAGATGGACAAAGTATTGTTTGATGGTAAGGCCCGTTCCGGCAACAATGAGCAAAATACCAAAATACAGAAAGAAACGCAGTTCACGATGAACGGGAATGATTCGCCGTTCATATAAGTCAAGCAGAAGATCTGCCTGTCCGGCATTGATTTTTTGCTCATCCCGCAATTTTTTTAAAAGGCCGGGTAAAGTCATTCCGTTTCAACTCTGTTTTCATGATTCAGATATTACATCATCCGGAAACGGCAGGGTTGTATGTAAATAACAGCGTTCATCCGGCATCTTCGGGGAAGCATCGGTCTCATTTACAGGCGGCGATATTTCACTTTTTTCATCTTATACATCCCCTGGTCGGCCTGGGAAATGAGCTCATCAAGCGTAGACGGTTTCAGCGGATCATAAACAGCATGTCCTATACTGAGGGCAAGTTTGGATTTGTGCGTTTTCCGGGCATTGAAATTATTGATCAGCCGATACAGGCGCAGCAGCAGTTTTTCGATCAAGGTCTCATCGGCATCCACGACAAGAACAGCAAATTCATCCCCGCCGATACGGGAAGTGATGTCGGATATCCGGAAAGTCTGCGTTAACACCTTGGCAGCTGCGGTCAGCGTACGGTCGCCTTCTTCATGACCGAATTCATCATTAATGTCTTTGAGGCCGTCCAGATCAATAAAGAACAGCAGCAGGTTTTTTTTAGAACGCTGCGCCCTCTTGAGCTCGCGTGTTGCCAGCGTGAAAAACCCCCGCCGGTTATACAAACCGGTCAGCTGATCATTGAGGGCCATTGCTTCCAGTTCTCTTTCCATTTCACGGCGCCGGGAAATATCGGCACCGAAAAAGGCCAGTCTGACCACCTCTCCCAGACTGTCAAAAACGGGATAAATGACCTGATCGATCCAGCGCTTGTCTGAAACATATTCAAAACGGACAGGGATCCGGTTTTGAATGACGTTTTCCGCCTGTCTTCTTCTTTCATTTGCGGTGTCCGCCGGCAACAAATCGTAATAATTAGCGCCGATGATTTTGTCCATTCCAATTCGCAGACGCTTGGCAAAAGTGTCATTCGCTGAAAGGATGGTACCGTCCTTATCCAAAAGAAGCAGGGACTCCGTAACGGCATTTAAAAGCGCCCGCATGTTGCTTTCACTTTCCTGCATGGCTTCCTGAGACTCGTTCAGTCTCGATATATCGCGCACAACACTCACCAGGATCTTTTCATTTCCCATCAGCGTCTTCTGCATGCTGACTTCCACGGGAAACGTCTGGCCGTTTTTTCTGACATGGATCGTTTCGAAAAACATTTCGTGCCGGCCATCCGGACCGGCATGCAACTTGACCTGATCCTTCGACTCAGCACTTTCCAACTGATCAATGGTCATAGATCTCAATTCAGTAATTGTATATTGATAGGCCTTGAGGGCGGACTTGTTGGCTTCCAGTATTTTCCTGTCCTGCTGACGGACGGTAAAAATAATATCCCGGGAGTTCTGAATTAGAAACTCAAAGCGCTTAAACAGATTATCATCACCGCGTATGTCCTCTGATCTGCGCTTTTGCTTTCGTCTCTCCGCGATAATCATACAGGTCATTCCCCGATCGTCATTTAAGCCTGTTTTCTTGAATATTTTATGCAAAGATTATGAAACGCCGCACCAAAATGATTCCAAAACCCGTTTTCATCAATAGGTTAGAACTTTTATATACCATTTCACAGATGATTACAATCACGTCTGTCATGTGCCAGCGTGTTATTTTTATCAGAAATCGGATAATTATGTTGAAAAATACGATAGATTAAATTAAAAAATACACAAACATACGGGTGGAAAAAATGAAAAGATATCATTGGATCCGGATAACGGTCTTTGTGGCAGCCATCATCATTGCATTCCCTCTCCTTCTGGCATCCGAATGTTTTTTTTCAGCCAACGCAAAACAGCCTGACACCCTTCCGCCAGTTGTCAATCACATTCCCCCGGATGTCAATCAGATCCTGCTGGTAACCGGTGGCGGCTTTCCTCTTTCCAAATCCATAAAAATCTATGTTCTGGAAAGGACTGGTTCCGGATGGAGCCGGGCGATGGGCCCTTTCGACGCAGCCATCGGCAGAAACGGCTTTGCGCCTTACGGAGAAAAACGGGAGGGAGACGGACGGACACCCTCCGGTTTATACCGGCTGGGAACGGCATTTGGTTATGCTGAATCAGCCGCCACGAAAATGCCCTACCGCCAGTCTCTGCCGGATGATGTCTGGATTGATGACCCGGACGCCCCGGATTACAACCGTCTGGTCAGGCAAAGCCAGACCCGGGCAAGCTCTTATGAAATAATGAAACGTGGAGACAATCTCTACCAATTCGGCATGGTCATCGAATATAACACCGATCCGGTCATCAAGGGGCACGGCAGCGCCATTTTTCTGCATATCTGGACGGGACCGAAGTCAACCACGGCAGGCTGCGTGGCGGTGTCCAAAGACCATCTGCTCAAAATCCTGAACTGGCTTGATCCCGCAGCAAAACCTGCCATCCTCATGAATCCCGAACCTGCATTAAAAAGGAGCATTTTACAATGAAAGACAAAATTCCCGGCATTGCATTTTTGGCGCTCATACTGTTTCTGTGGATGCCGCCCGCCGTATTGCATGGCGAAGATACTATGCCTGAAACATTTGTCCACATTGAAGAAGTCATCCCAGACGTAATACTGGACATCCGGTATTTCAGTAAGCACAATTTCCTGGGCGTACGGGTGGACGGCTATCTGGCCCCAACGTGCATTCTCACCCGTGAGGCCGCTCAGGCTCTGGCCAAAGTGCAAAAAGATTTGGCGCCCTTTTCCATGACGATTAAAATCTACGACTGCTACCGCCCCCAGCAGGCGGTTGATCACTTTGTCCGCTGGGCAAAAGACATTGATGACACCAAAACAAAGAAAGAGTTTTACCCCACGGTGGACAAGAAAAACCTGTTCCGCGATGGATACGTTGCCGACCGCTCCAGTCACAGCCGGGGCAGCACCGTGGATCTGACCATCGTGCCGCTGCCCGCACCTGCTCAACCTGTTTATCATGAAGGTGAACCGCTTCAGGAATGTTATTTTCCTGCAGGTATGCGTTATCAAGACAATTCTCTGGACATGGGAACGGGATTTGACTGCTTCCATGAACTATCTCACCCGGACAACAAATACATCGGCCCGCAGCAAAGAAGCCACCGCCTGCTTTTAAAAACCCTCATGGAGAAACACGGCTTTAAGAACTATGATAAAGAGTGGTGGCATTTCACTCTGGCGAACGAACCTTACCCACATACCTATTTTAACTTTCCGGTAAAGTGATTCGCATGAAAATAAATCAATCGACCTTTCTGGAGTCCTATGGGTTTTCAATCCTTCTGATCATTTCCATTCTGACCGGCGCTGTGCTTGGCATTGCCCTGAAGCAGGACGCAGCCATGCTCAAACCGCTGGGCGATATCTTCCTGAACCTGCTTTTTACCGTAATTGTTCCACTGGTCTTTTTTTCCATCTCGGCCACCGTTGCATCCATGACGGATCTCAGGCGCCTTGGCAAAATTCTTTCTGTGATGGTCCTGATCTTTGTGATCACCGGTGTCATTTCATCTGCTGTCATGATTGTCGCGGTCATCCTTTTTCCGCCGGCCGTCGGTGTCCATATCCCCCTGCCCGTGGTGCCGGGCGTTGAACAAATCAAAACCGTCGATCAAATTGTCCGGACCTTCACGGCTCCGGATTTCTCAAACATTTTATCCCGAAACAACATGATGGCGCTGATCGTCTTTTCCATCCTGACCGGACTGGCGGCCTCCGCCGCGGGGGAAAAGGGAAAATTGTTTACCGCATTTCTGACATCCGCCAATTCCGTCATGATGAAACTGATTTCCCTTATTATGTATTACGCACCCATTGGTCTGTGTGCTTATTTTGCCTATCTGGTCGGCGTTTTCGGTCCTCAACTGCTCGGTTCCTACGCCCGCTCCATGGCCGTTTATTACCCGACAGCGATCCTGTACTTTTTCCTGGCCTTTACCCTGTATGCATTTTTTGCGGGACGCATCTCCGGTGTGAAAAAATTCTGGAGTAATATTATTCCGCCGTCCCTCACCGCCCTGGCCACCGGCAGTTCCATGGCAACAATACCCCTGAATCTGCAGGCGGCCGATAAAATCGGTGTGCCCCGGGATATCAGCGAGGTGGTCATTCCCATCGGCGCAACAATGCATATGGAAGGATCCTGCCTGGCCGCCGTACTGAAAATTGCCTTTCTTTTCGGTATTTTTCAGATGCCCTTCACGGGCATTGAAACAATTTTAACGGCCCTGGGCATCGCCCTTTTGACCGGTGTGGTTGTCAGCGGCATTCCGGGCGGCGGCACCATCGGGGAGCTCCTGATTTTGTCAATGTATAACCTCCCCCCCGAAGCATTTCCTTTAATTACCATGATCGGTACGCTGGTGGACGCTCCCGCTACCATGGTCAATGCCGTGGGCGACAATGTCGCCAGCATGATGGTCGCGAGGGTTCTGGGCGGAAAGCAATGGATGGAGGAGCAAGGGTAAGGGGCGCTTCGACAGGCTCAGCGACCGAAGGGACGAGGAACAAGGTGCAAGGCTCAAGGGGCAAGGGATAAGGAGAAAAAGCTGCTACTTCTTTTTGCCGTTGCTCAGTTCCCTCTGAATTTCGGCCACTTCCCGCTTGACTTTCCGATACGCTAGAAAGCTGTGCAAAAACCATCCGAGGGTAAACCCAATAGCCAAAACAAGAAATATCAACAGGGCAAGAGAAAGAGAAATTGTCCAGAAGAAAATCCCAACAGTAACAGCGGAAACATTCTGTATAATGAACAAAACGGCGAGACCGGCAATAATCATCAACAGGATTATTTTAAAATTCATATCACAACCTCACAGACGTTTACTTTGCACAACATGCGGTGTAAAGGATATACGTTGTCTGATGATATTTTGTCCTGTACCTTTTAAAACATCATCCCGGCAAACACCGCAGATTTCACAGATGATTATTATGCGATTGTTGAAAACAATCAAGTTCTTTATTTTTAACCCACAGAAACCTGCTCCTTCCATTTGACTTGAACATGCTTTTCCGTTATTTAGACGGCGATGTTGGAACAAAATACTGCACAGGAGATCCATGATGCCCAATATACTGCTTGTTGGAAACGGAGCGCGTGAACATGCAATGGCCGAGGCCATTGCAAGATCCGGATACAGTCCGATTCTGTTCTCGTTTATGAAAGCCAATAACCCGGGAATCGCCTCCCTGTCGGACATCTGCAAACTGGGAAGCTATTCAGACCTGTCCGGTATCACAGATTTTGCGCTGGATAATAAAATTGATTTTGCCGTCATCGGCCCGGAAGACCCGCTCAATAACGGTATCGTAGATGCCCTGATTCAGTGCGGCATACCGTCGGTAGGACCTGTAAAAAGTCTGGCAAGGCTGGAAACATCAAAGTCGTTCACACGAAATCTGGTAAACAAATATCATATTCCCGGCAATCCGAAGTTTAAAGTATTTACAACCCCGGACGGTCTGGAGGCTTTTCTTGAGCAGTTAGACGGCATTGTGCTCAAACCCGACGGACTCACCGGTGGCAAGGGTGTGCTCGTACAGGGTGATCATTTTAAATCAAGAGACGAAGCGCTGAAATTATGCAGGCAGATTCTGAAGGAAAGTTCGTCGGTGATCGTCGAGGAAAAGTTTGACGGCGAGGAATTTTCGCTGCAGTGCCTCTGCGACGGCAAAACGGTTGTAGGCACGCCGCTGGTACAGGATCACAAAAGACGGTTTGACGGCGACCAGGGTCCCAACACCGGCGGCATGGGTTCGTATTCCCTGCCGGACCACCTGATGCCGTTTCTGAAAGCTTCGGATGTCGAAGAGGGTCTGGCAATCACCCGTCAGGTAGCGGCGGCCCTGTTGAAAGAAACCGGCAGACCTTATAAAGGAGTCATGTACGGCGGATTTATTGCCACAAAAGACGGAGTAAAACTTCTGGAATACAATGCGCGTTTCGGCGATCCGGAGGCCATGAACATCCTGCCGCTTCTGAAAACGGATTTTGTAGACATATGCAGGCATATTATCGACGGAACGCTGGATACGCTGAAAATCGAATTTGATCAAAAAGCGACCGTCTGCAAATATGTTGTACCGAAAGGCTACGGCCTTCCCGCCGATCATCCCGATGCCGCATCTTCACGGGCTAAAATTGAAGTGGGCAATGTGGGGAAAGCCCGTCTTTACTATTCATCCGTGGATAAGAAAGAAGACGGACTGTATTTGAGTTCGTCCCGGGCAATAGGCATTGTCGGTATTGCAGACAATCTGGACGAAGCGCGAATAATTGCCGAAGAAGGCGTCAAGGCCGTCAAAGGCCCCGTGGCCTACCGGGAAGACATCGGCACACAGGCCCTGATTCAAAAACGCATCGACCACATGAAGAAAATCAGAATGTCATAGCTACAGGTACAGTAAATCTGGTTGGATATACAGTTGCGTAATGTCTTTTTGATTCGGCCAGTTGTTTTGAGGTTTCAGAAGTTTTTTGCTGCCGCTGACATTCAGTTTCAATGATGAGGATTGAAATGCAAAAACTGCCGGCAGGCATCTGGGCGCTGGGATTTGTTTCATTATTCATGGATATATCCTCGGAACTTATTCACAGCCTGCTTCCCATTTTTATGATGACCACTTTAGGTGCCTCAGTGATTGCCATTGGGTTCATTGAGGGAATTGCTGAGGCGGCGGCCTCTATCACAAAAGTTTTTTCAGGAATCATCAGTGACTACATCAGAAAACGAAAAGTCCTTGCCATAGTAGGATATGGACTCGCCGCAATCACAAAACCTTTGTTTCCCCTGGCAACAACGATTAGTTGGGTTTTCAGCGCTCGGTTTATCGACCGGATTGGCAAAGGAATCCGCGGAGCACCGCGCGACGCATTGGTGGCGGATATAACTCCGCCAAATCAGAGAGGGGCCGCATATGGCCTTCGGCAGGCTCTGGATTCAGCAGGAGCGTTCATTGGTCCGCTAACAGCGGTAGTCCTCATGTTCTGTTTTGTGAATGATATTCGGAAAGTCCTCTGGATTGCCGTTATACCCGCTTTTATAGCTATGGCTGTGCTGATTTTCGGCGTTCACGAACCCGAAAGACCAAAAACCTCAAATTTAGCAGAAAATCGTTTCTTTTCGTTTCGGGGCACAGGGCGTCTTCCCTACCGCTACTGGCTGATATTAGGACTCAATTCAATTTTTACGCTTGCCCGCTTCAGCGAGGCTTTCCTGATATTGCGTGCACGATCGGTCGGGCTGGCTGTTGGGTTTGTACCTGCGATCATGATCGTTATGAATGCCGTTTATGCGCTTACAGCCTACCCCGCAGGAATCTTGACAGACCGGATAAGACCCAGGATAATGCTGGCTGCCGGACTTGCCGTCCTGATTTTTGCAGACATCATATTAGCTTCAGCAAGTACACCTTTTCCTGTATTCATCGGCGCGGCACTCTGGGGTCTGCATATGGGACTGACACAGGGATTATTCTCCAAGCTGGTGGCCGATCATGCTCCGATGAGACTGAGAGGGACAGCCTTTGGCATCTTCAACCTGGCCACCGGCATCGCTCTTTTAACGGCAAGTGCCATCGCCGGCTTATTATGGAGTGTTGTCGGTGCACAGGCAACGTTTATGGCTGGCGCAGGCTTCACCGCTCTTGCTTTCATCGGCCTTGTTTCCTATAAATCCGGGAAACCATCGACCCCTTATCCTGAAGCCCATTCCAAATAACACGTCTATATTTTAACGCTGAAACAGATTGTCTCACATTACGCCTTGCGCCGGAAACCATTCCGTTATCGCTAACAGACTACAGTCTAACAGGCTATCACCCTGCTTTTTAGTGGTGAAACAGCCTCAGTCCGCAAAAGGCCATGGCAATGCCGTATTTGTTGCAGGTATCGATCACCTGCTGATCACGGATGGATCCGCCGGGTTCCACAATGGCCGTAACGCCGCTGCGGCGGGCGCGTTCAATGTTGTCCCCGAAGGGGAAGAACGCGTCACTGCCCAGGGCAACTCCTGTTACTTTGGCAAGCCATTGCTTTTTTTCGGCTGCAGTTAAAGGTTCGGGCTGACGGGTAAAGGTCTCGGCCCAGACGTTGTCGCCGATCACGTCTTCCGGCGTTTCACCGAGGTAAACGTCGATGGCATTGTCCCGATTGGGTTTGGAAACATCATCCCGGAAAGGAAGATCCAGCACCTTGGGCATGTGGCGCAGCTGCCAGTTGTCGGCCTTCTGACCGGCAAGCCGGGTGCAGTGAATGCGGCTCTGCTGGCCGGCCCCCACGCCGATGACCTGGCCGTCCTGCACGTAGCAGACACTATTGGACTGCGTGTATTTCAGGGTGATCAGCGCCAGTACCAGATCGCGTTTCTGCGCATCGGTCAGGGTTTTTTTCTCGGTGACCATGTTTTCAAGCATGCGGCTGTCAATTTTCAGGTCGTTGCGACCCTGCTCAAAGGTGATGCCATACACCTGCTTGTGCTCCAGGGAGGCAGGCACATACTTGGAATCGATGGAAACCACATTGTAGTTACCGCCCTTCTTGGATTTCAGGATCTCCAGTGCTTCAGGCTCGTAGCCCGGCGCAATAATACCGTCGGTGACTTCATTTTTGATGATTTTTGCCGTGGATACATCACAAACATCGGAAAGCGCAATCCAGTCTCCGAAGCTGCTCATGCGGTCGGCGCCCCGGGCGCGCGCATAGGCACAGGCAAGCGGGGAAAGCTCCATGTTGGGGGCAATGTGATACATTCTTCTTAAAACGTCATCAAGCGGATAACCCAGGGCGGCTCCGGCGGGAGAAACATGCTTAAAGGAAGCCGCAGCTACCATTGCGGTATTATCTTTCAGTTCTTTCACCAGCTGCCAGCTGTTGAACGCATCCAGAAAATTAATGTAGCCCGGTTTGCCGTTTAGCACGACAACCGGTAAATTGCCGCCGTCGGCCATAAAGATTCGGGCCGGTTTCTGATTGGGGTTGCAGCCGTACTTCAGTTGTATTTCATTCATGGATCATCCCTCCACTGTTTTATATTTGTTGATAATGACATCCTCGTAACCCTGCGTTTTGAGGTCGATGGCACGCACAAAAAGGCTCACCTTGTTGTCCTCGTTCAGGGCTTCCCACAATTTTCCCGCGTATTCATTGGGGTCTTCCTGGTCGATGTCCGCTAGCAACGGCTCCCCTTCAAAACTGGGAATAGGGTTGCCATTGCACTTGTAGGTGCTGATGAAGTGTCCTTCACCGGCCAGTGGTTCGGGGTAACTGAAAGTAAAGCGCTGCACGCTCTTGTCATCTCCGTGGTTGCTTTTCATGATATTCAGCTTGTATCCGCCGCTTTGCATATCCACCACACCGGAAATGCGGGGTGTCCAGTTCGGTTTATCATCTTCAAAAGTGCGGGTATCGAGTGCGGCTTCGAAGCCGAAACCCGGAAAGTCATTGCGCGACAAAAAATCATAAATTGTATTGGTCTGGTCGCCGTTGGTCACAATCGTTGTATTGCCCAGTGTCAGGACGGGATTATAAATAATCAGGTGCGGGTCCGTCATTTTGGATGGGTCGGCCGCCATGGTGCGGATACCGCCGTCAATGGGATCAAAGACGCGGTTGCGGCTGTTTACACTGCGGCCCATGATAAAATAGGCAACCATCACTTTGCTGCCTCCGGGCGTCTTCCCGATGCAGATGCCGCGGCCAGGATACTCGTTCCCCGCAAGATATTCGTACAAGTTCTTTTTCATTTTTGCTTCTCTCCTTATGATAATTGAAGACGTCATTTTTTGCTGCCGGAGTATATGAAGAGAAGTTTTGTATGTCAACTGGATTCAGACAAAAGATTGAAATTCACAATCATAAGAAAGGAGTTAATGCTTTCGTGACGGGATGTTTCCTGTTATTTCCGGACTGAAGATCCCAAACCGCCGGCAGCCTGGAAGGCTTACACCCTAGTACCGGGTAATGTGATGTTCAGCCAGGCCAAAAAAGCCCTGAATGGGATGGCTGCCGCTTTCGTTTTCTGTGAACCTGCCGCTATACAACCCGAAGGGCTGATGAAAATCCGACAGGATCAACCCGCCTGCGATATTCGTTTTCTGTGCCCGCTCACCCTGAGGAATGAAGGACAATACAAGTTTCCCGTCCGTCGTTTTCATCTTCCAGGGCTGCATGACATCCCCGAAATCAAAGCGCGCCGCCTTGAGGTAATGAATTTTCCCGTCCATCCAGAAGCAGTTCTCGTTGTAGTCTTCATCATCACCAATCATGTTCTGACAAAGATTAAAAGCGAGAAGCTTTCCGTCATTCGTGTACCCGGCAGCAGTCGCCCATTTCCAGAAGCTGAAATAGGGATAATAGGTTTTCTGCTCATCAATCAGGGCAACGCATTCATTACGGTCCAGAACAATTTTTTGGGAACCCGTCATAATACTGCCGGATGCGGGCACAGCCGCTTTATGCGTATAGAAAGGCCTTTTCTGTGTGATGGGAGACACCTGAACCAGCGGTTCGTAAACGTTCAGGTCCTCGTGAATCGTTATATCACCTTTCACAGCGGGGCGCTCGCCATCGCTTTCGATGTCTATGGAGATCTGATGAGAACCCTGACTCAGTTTATTTTCAAAGCGCAGCCGGTAACCTTTGGCTTCAAACCGGCAGGCATCATTGTATGGCTGTTTTGCAACGTTAAATGATTTTCCATGTGTCTGACGTTCGTGCTCGAACCGGCTATTGTTCAGCCGGTCATAGGCATAAAAAAAAGAAAAGCCTCCCATTTTGGCATCAAAAATGACCATGCCAAAGTAATGTGTCGGGGTTACAATGCCGAAATGCTGCCATTCCTTCAGGCGAAAATTCTTCCAGAAACCGGGAACCGGCCAGGAATAGAGCTTCGCATCCAGAATATTGGCATTTTGAAATGGCTTACGGAAAGAACCGAAGTGAATCGACCCGTCTTTTTCAACAATTCTTTCAGGCGTACTCTTCATGTTTCTCATAACTTTTTGCCCTCAAATGCAGAACATCTCTTTACTGCTTGTTGCCCAAACGATACCCCTTTGAGCGGCCATTGAAAGCGTTTTGCTTCATAAATCACAGCGTAGCGAAAGATCAGTAATGACAACTGTTTGAGCCACAGGCGAGTTTTGTCATTACCTTTCGCAAGCTTTAGATTTATTCAAAACGCTTTCAGGCATGCGAAAAGGATATTTGGGCAACAGGCCCTTAAAAACTCATCATGATTTAGACAGTCCGGGGAAATTCCTATCCAGCGCCGCATTCCACTGATCCACTATCGCCTTGTTATTCTCCATTAGCTCTGAGCTGTCGCCTTCAATTGTAATGGACAGGATCCTGTCGCCCTGCACAATGGCATTGACCACTTCCTGGTCCTTGTCACTGACAACTTCACCAAACACGGTATGATTGTTGTCAAGCCACGGTGTGGGAACATGCGTGATGAAAAACTGGCTTCCGTTGGTTTGCGGGCCGGCGTTGGCCATGGATAAAATACCGGGCTTGCTGTGACGCAGCTCCCTGACAAATTCGTCCTGGAACCGGTAGCCGGGACCCCCGCGTCCATCGCCTGCCGGACAGCCGCCCTGAATCATAAAATCAGGAATTACGCGATGAAATTTCAGATTATTGTAGTATCCCCGCCGCGCCAGATTGACAAAATTGCTTACTGTAACCGGCGTGTGATCGGCAAATAATTTTAACCGGATGGTTCCTTTATCGGTTTCAACGACTGCGATAAGATTATTTTTCATGATCATCTCCTTTGAAGTGGGTGCGTGAAACATTAAAGATTATGGCCCGATATGTCAAGGCAAAAACCATCTTGCAAAACCCGTCTCAATACGTTAATGACGGTAAAATCCTTCAAGCATTGCCGGGATTTACCGGATGTACGTACTTCAAGGACCCAAAGGAGCCTGCATGAGAGCAAAAAACGCCAAAAATAATGTATTGGTCAGCATTGTCATGGGCAGTGATTCCGATCTGCCCGTTATGACCGAGGCCTTAAAAATTCTTGATGAATTCGGAATCGGATCGGAACTGATTTTGACATCGGCGCACCGGACCCCTGAACGCACAACAAAATTTGCCAAAACGGCGGGACCGCGGGGCGTGAAAATCATTATTGCCGGGGCCGGCGCTGCGGCACATCTGGCCGGTGTCATTGCCTCACAAACCCTTTTGCCGGTGATTGGCGTACCCATAGACGCCACGTCACTGCAGGGACTGGACGCGCTGCTCTCCACCGTCCAGATGCCGGGAGGAATTCCCGTGGCAACGATGGCCATCGGGAAAGCAGGCGCAAAAAATGCCGCACTCTTTGCCGTTCGATTGCTCGCACTGGAAGATCAGGCGCTGAACAGGAAGCTTACCGCGTATATGGCCCGAATGGCCAAAGAGGTAGAGAAAAAACAGGACAATCTTTCATGCTTCAAATCCTGAAAGCCGGTGCAGAATATTCCAAAGAGAATTTGATACGTGACGCCGCCGCCTTCGTTTCCCGGGGCGGCGTTATTGCATATCCCACCGAAACCTTTTACGGTCTGGGGGCGGACGCCACAAATGATCAGGCCGTCAACCGTATTTTTGAAATCAAAGGACGGAATTTTCACAATCCCGTCTCTGTAATCATCGGCCATGCACAGGATATTTATCCGCTGGTGAGTAATGTCACTGATTCTGCCCGGAAGCTGATGGATGCCTTCTGGCCGGGACCGCTTACCATTATTTTTGATGCATCCGGATCCGTTTCTCCGCTCCTTACAGCAAACACCGGCAAGATCGGCATACGTTTATCCGGCAATGACATTGCCAGGGGAATCGCCAAAAAAACGGGCAAACCGCTGACCGCAACCAGCGCAAACCTCTCCGGAACTCCAGAATGTGAAGATGCGGACCAGGTCATCCGGCAAATTGGCAATCAGATAGAATTAATCGTTGACACGGGGAGAACCGAAAGCCGTATCGGTTCCACGATCCTTGACGCGTCTTGCGAACCCGTCCAAATCATCAGACCCGGTGTAATTGCCAGAGAGATCATTCAGAATTTTGTAATTGTAAGATAAGATTTATTACAGGCCGCGATGGTAATCCGGGCGAAGCAGTTTCTCATCACGAACACTAAGGACCTTGTCCACCTGTGCAATCATCTTTTGCTTGTCTTTTTGAAGTGTACCGGTAACCGGCAGATAGTTGGAGGCGTGCGTACCGACAAACTTCAGGTTGTCCATTGTGATATTTTCAAAAATTTGTTTCATCTCAGACAGGGTTTCAAAGGGATCGAGCAATTGAAATTCACCTTTTTGAACCTGACGGTACAGAACAGTTCCCGGTACAGGAGTGACGGTCAGGGCCGCCAGATAACGGGGTTGTATCTCATTGCAGATTTTAGCCGTGGCAAGGGCGTGCCGAACAGAGGCTTCTCCCGGACCCGCCAATCCCAGAAGAACCATAACCGATAAATTGATGTCCGCTTCCACCAGGAGGCGCCCGGCCTGAAGCATCTCATCGTATCCTACACCTTTTTTGACTTTTCTGAGCAGTTCGTCATCACCGGTCTCCACACCGATATAGGCTTTCGTCAGACCAGCCGTTCTCAGTGCCCGCAGTTGGGCGGGCGTTTTGGAAAGGGTACTCTGGGGGCCCACATAACTCCCGACATGCCGCAAAGAAGGGAAAGTGGCGTAAAGACAGTCAAGGATGGTCAGGAGGGTGTCCGTCTCCATGGCAATCGCGTCGCCGTCGCAAAGAAACACTTTTTCCACATCGCCATAATAATCTTTCGCCATGCGGATATCTTCCAAAATCTCGGCAGTCTCGCGTATGCGATATTTCTCGCCCTTATACATACCGCAAAATGTGCACTGATTATGGGAACAACCGATGGTACACTGCAAAAGGTAGCTGTTGGCTTCGCTGAAGGGCCTGTAAATATTTCCTTCGTATCTCAATTATTTTACCCTATGCTGAACTTTTTTTACAAAAACAATAAGTCAGTCTGATGACAAAATATCTAAAGAAGGCGCTCCGCCCCTGAAACAATGATACTGGTTTTAAAGGTGCCCGGTGGGTCCTTTGTAAAAACAATCATAAAAGGAATCTGTCCGTTAGGAACCACCTTTTCATTGAGATTGTTTCGTCCTTCCGGCACAGAAAGTCTTTTCATGATTTCTTCTTCAGAAAGAGTGGCAAGTTCCTGGTCCGTCAAAACATTCCCGGCATAACTCACACGCTCGCTCAAAACAGATGAATCGGCATCAAGCAGCTCCACGGTGACCATGATACGGGCAATGGAAAAATCAGACTGATTCAAGACGGTTCCTTCCACAATCCGGACTCTCCTGCCCAGAATATTATTATCCACAAACCTCTGCCGAAAATCCTGCACCTTGACGAATCCTGCCACGTATTGACCTGGTGAAGGCTTTGAACCGCCAAACAGGCTTAAAATCTGTTTCAGACCGTGCTGTCCAAGTTGCATGTAGCGTTCCCCGAGCTTTGGGAAAATCACAAAAGAGATGAAGCCCGGAATCACAAAAACAACCAGAATTGTCCAGAGCAAAACTTTCCATGGGCTTTTCTTTCTGCGAGCCGGGGGCAGCGGCTGTTCTTCCGGAATATCCGCGGCTTCGCCCGTATCATCCGGTTCTTCGGTTGCCTTGGAAAACGTGATATCAGCAAGCTCCATATCTTCCCTGTCTGTTGTTTCGGGCTCTGTCCTTACTTCCTCTGTTTCGGGAGGTTCGGGTATCGCCTTGTCGTAGTCATCAATGACGGCTGCCGTATCTTCTTCGGGAATTTCTTCGGCGGACGGGGGAGCCGTCGGGGGAACAGCTGGTGGAACGGACGGGTGAACGACCGTGGGAGCGTCCGTGGAAAAGGCCTGGGTAGTGGCAGGGGCAGCAGCAGGTTCAAATGCCAATCCTGCGGATGCTTTTTCAGTCTCTGCTTCTTTTGTGAAAACGGGGAAAACCTCCTGCACGACGGCTGACGGATGCGATTTTAAGGGATTTTCCTGAAAGAATACATGATGGCAGCGGCTGCAACGCATCCATAAACCGTCGCCTTCCATATTCAAATCATCAAAACGGAATTTTGTGCGGCACTGCCTGCACTGTATGATCATGGGTTCCCCTCTTTTTTTGAATCAACTTCTGTCTGAATCACATAAACATCGGGTAAAAAGCGATACTGTTCATTGAAATCCAGTCCGTAACCAACAACAAAACCGTCGTCCATACTAAAACCTACATAATCAGCTTCAAACGAAACTTTTCTTCTTTTGCGCTTGTCCAGAAAGGCACAGACTCTGATGGATTTCGGATTTCTGCTCTTCATATGATCAACGATGTATTGCAGGGTTAAACCGGTATCCACAATATCTTCAACAATCAGAATATTTTTATCTTCCACAGTCAGTTCAACATCCTTGGTGATCACAATATTGCCAGAACTCTCGGAACCCGCACCATAACTTGCAGCGCGGATAAAATCAGTCTGGCAGGGAACGGCCATCGCTCTTATCAGATCCGACATGAAAATAAAAGCACCTTTAAGAACGCCGATCGCCAGAATTTCTTCTCCGGCACAGTCACGGGAAATCTGATCGGCCAATTCCCGGACACGCCTGGATATTTCAGATCGTGGGATAAGAATTTCCCTGGATAAAGTGGTCATTTCCGATTACTCCCTGCCATCATTCAATTCATAACGATTATAACGCAAGTTTCCTTCATCCTGTCAATAAAAAATCAAAAATAATCCCTATATATTGAAACGAAGGTGTCAATATTCTTCCAGACCATTTTTTCGGCGGTTTCCAGTTCATCTCCGTTCTGAAATTCAGACGACAGACTTAGAAAGATGGAATTGAGGGGTGAAATTTCCTTTCCAAACTTTTCGTAGTCGATATGACTGATCATATACTGCGATCCGTCAAAATAATATTTGCCCAACCGGTTGGCCGAAGGCGACCGGAAGGGCCATGTGGTCTTCCAGCCAAAATATTCCAGGGCGATATCCTTCAGCTCCCGCCTGTCAAACACATCGGGTTTGATCTCCTGTCCGACACGATTTGCAATCAGACGAAAATAGGTAACGACCAGATCGATGTCTGTAAGGCACAGACCGTAAAGGTACCAGTCATCGATAATTTTCAACAGGATCAGCTGCTGGGAACGTGGAATAAAATGATGGCTGGGGCACAAATGTCCGGCGCATACATCCCTCCCGTAAAATGACACCGTGCGCATATCTACACCGCTCATCTGCATGGGATGAACGAGACAGCCTACTTTTTTTTCCGTATCATCAAGAAAACCAAGATATTCACAGCAGTAGATGACCTCGTACCTTTTTGTGAAGTCTTCCGCGGCAAAGGTTGCATCGGCATAACGCTTCAGATCATCCGGTGTTTTGACAAGCTCGCGGAATCGTTTTGTCCGGGCGCGCAGCCTTTCGGTGATGGCCCCGCGCGAACTGTCCACGTAATTATACAGTCCGCAGCACGCACCGCAGGACTTTCTTTCATCTGGTTGACATAAAACCATTATTTCAGAAGACGAGGACATGGTCAGCTTTATAGGAGGATTGGCGTTGCAGGTCAAGAATAAAAATGGTATTACCATTTCGCTTTTCCGGTCCGGTTTTTACGGCCCCGAAAAATCGGGAACGGTTTTGTCAAGGCATTCCGCCAATGCTGTTTTGGAACCTCCCCTCCTGAAGGTCTTGCGATCCTTCAAAGGCGGTGTGCTAAAATAAAAAAACAGGAAACAGAGAAACCATGGAATTAATCGAAACGATCAACCTCCCCAACGGACTGACGCTTACCATCAGCGACGCCTCCCGGCGCATCGCCAAAGACACCCTGAAAGTGGAATTATATTTTCAGGTAAAAATTAAAGTCCTGAATTCGTTTTTCGCTTCTCCCGAAGACTGTCATCAGTTAAAAAAATTTTTCGGAGATGAACTGACTTACGAGCACAAACTGGAGAGATCCTTTGTCAATAACAGCGACGAGGAATCCGTTCGTGCCGAGCTTCTGAACACATTTAAGGATAACTCTCTCAGTTATCTTTCGTCCCCCAATTTCGCAAAGAAAATGGCATTGTCTCTGCTCAGAGACATGAAGCTGAATCCCTTCAAGTATCGGGCCGCCCCTTATCCTGAACAAGCAGAATAAAACAGAAATAATCATCCTTAAAATAAAAAGGAAGTCATGACCCAGAACATTCCCGACGAGCTGTTGACCATTGCCGAAAAACCCAGCCGCTACATCGGCACGGAAGTCAACTCCATCTGTAAAGACAAAGCCGATGTCCGCTTTCTGCTTGCCTTTCCCGATACCTATGAAGTGGGCATGTCGCATCTTGGGCTGCAAATTCTCTACGCCGTTTTGAACGCGCTTCCAGGCGTTGCCGCCGAAAGATGTTTTGCTCCCTGGCCGGACCGGGAACGACAGCTTCGCGATCATCACCTTCCCCTGACATCGCTTGAATCCGCCATGCCAATGGGGGCTTTCGACATCATCGGCTTTTCACTGCAGTATGAATTATCCTATACGAACATGCTCAATATGATGGACATGGGAGGAATCCCGCTGCGGTCGGATGACCGCCTCGAGAATCACCCGCTGATCATCGCCGGAGGGCCCTGCACCTTCAATCCCGTGCCGCTTGAAAGTTTCATCGATGCTTTTGTCATTGGTGAAGGCGAAGAAGTTGTCGCGGAAATTACCGCCGCTGTCTGTGCCGCGAAAAAGCAGGCCCTCACAAGAAAGACGATCATCGAAAAGCTGGCGGAAATCAGCGGCATTTATGTTCCCCGTGTGCATGGCAAAAAAACCGTTATCAAAAAAAGGAAAGCCGTTGATCTGAATGCCTGGCCTCACCCTGTCGCACCAGTTGTGCCGCTTATGCAGACCGTTCATGACCGCATTGTCCTGGAAATCGCCCGGGGCTGCACGAGGGGATGCAGGTTTTGTCAGGCAGGCATGATCTGGCGCCCTTACCGGGAAAGAAATGCAAATCTGATTATGAAAATGGCCGACAAGGCCCTTCAGACAACCGGCCATGATGAGATTTCACTTCTGGCGCTCAGTTCCGGGGATTACAGCTGCATTGAACCTCTTATTCAAAACCTGATGCAAAAACATCACACAGAAAGGGTTGCCCTTGCGCTGCCGTCGTTGCGGGTCGAGTCTCTGAGTGAGACGCTGATTGAAGAAATCAAACGCACGCGTAAAACCAGCTTTACCCTGGCACCCGAGGCGGGAACGGATAAAATGCGTCAGGTCATCAACAAAGGCAACACCGCCGCAGACCTGCTCGTCTCTGTGGATAAAGTGTTTGCCGCCGGCTGGAAATCCATCAAACTCTATTTTATGATCGGTCTGCCGCATGAAGAAGAAAGCGATCTGGCAGGCATCATTGACCTGGGTTACCAGGCACTGCGGGCGGCCCGTCACCGCGGCCAGGTCACAATCAGCCTTTCGACATTTGTTCCCAAACCTCACACCCCCTTCCAGTGGGAAAAGCAGCTGTCGCTCGACGAAACGTATACCCGGCAGAATTATATCCGACAGAGGATGAACAACCGCAATCTCAGCGTCAAATGGCATGACGCCCGGATGAGCCTGCTGGAAGGACTGTTTTCCAGGGGCGATGAAAAAATCGGGGACCTGCTTCTGCGCGCCTGGCAAAAAGGCTGCCGCTTTGACGGCTGGAGTGAGATCCTGCGCTTTGACCTGTGGCAGGAAGCCATTCGGGAAACGGGAATAAATGTTGATGATTATTTACGCGAACGAGCGACAACAGAGACTCTGCCCTGGGAAAGCATCGATTGTGGCGTCAGCCGCGATTTCCTGCTTTCGGAAAAACGGAAGTCCAAAGAACATAATACAACACCGGACTGCCGTCAGGATGCCTGTCAGGACTGCGGGGTCTGTGATTTCTCGGAGACACAAAACATTTTTTCAGACCGGTACATCTCCCCTGCCCCGATGGAAATCAAGACACCGGCCCCACGCACCAGTGAAAAAGTGTACCGCCTGAGCTTTGCGAAAACCGGCTGCGCCCGCTTTTTATCCCACCTGGAGCTGGCCATGTCGCTCACCCGTGCTCTGCGCCGAAGCTCCCTTTCCCTCAGTTATTCGGCGGGCTTCCACCCGCATCCGAAAATATCATTTGCCACCGCCACGTCGGTGGGAATGGCCAGCCTTGAGGAATATATGGATGTCACCGCCGCCGAGTATCCGGGAAACTTGTCTCACCTGAAAAAAGAAATCAACGCCGCTCTGCCCGCCGGATTGGAAATCACAGATATCCAACTGCTTTCCTATGTCGCCAAAGATCTGGCCCGGTCACTTTACGGCTTTACCTATGAGCTGGTACTGCCTGCCGACATGAAAGAAGATCAATTGAAAAACATCAAAGATAATATTGAAGGATTTCTGGCCTCAACATCGTTCCCGATTTCCAGACAATCCAAGGGAAAAACCGTCACCCGCGACATCCGCCCCTTTGTCGAAGCGCTGACCTTCAACGCCGGGGAGAAAAAAATCGCCGCCATACTGCGCCATGCGCAAACCGGCTCCACCCGGCCCATTGACATCATCGGGCACGTTTTAGGTTGTTCCGCAGCCGAGGCGCAGCAGATTCAGGTCATCAAAACCAGAACCATCCTGGAATGAAAATTCATAATACACCCCTGTGTCC
>CAYMYR010000033.1:0-30347 GCA_964394715.1 uncultured Smithella sp. | reverse complement strand
CTGGGCGGTGAGCGAAAAATGCTTTCCATCTTTTTTTCCGATATTGAAGGATTCACGGGGATATCCGAAGGGCTCGATCCCGAGGCGCTTACCCATTTGCTAAACGTCTACCTTACTGCCATGACCGATATTATTCATGAGGAGGGGGGCACGGTGGACAAGTATGAGGGAGACGCCATTATTGCCTTCTGGAATGCACCGCTGACACAGCCCGATCATGCCGTCCGTTGTGTCCGGGCGGCCCTTCGCTGCCAGGTAAAACTTGCCGAAATGCGTCCTTCGTTTCGTGAGAGCCTGGGGAAGGATTTGAAAATGCGCATCGGCATCAATACAGGATATGCCGTGGTGGGCAACATGGGGTCTCACTCCCGGTTTGATTATACCATGATCGGAGACGCCGTGAATCTGGCTTCACGCCTGGAAGGCATCAACAAGCAGTTCGGCACCTACACGCTGATTTCGCAGACGACAAAAGAGGAGATGGCGGATGCCTTTCCCGCCCGTGAAGTGTCACGCGTTGCCGTCGTTGGTCGGAAAGAACCCGTTGTTGTCCACGAACCGTTGCTTCCGGAAGACATGAATGGGCAAAAACAAAAGACGCTGGCCATCTTTTCAAAGGCGCTGAATTTGTACTATGGGGGAGATTTTGACCAGGCCAGGTCGGTTTTTGCAAACATTGCCGGACATGATCCGGTGGCACAGATTTATGTTGATAAATGTTCCGAACTTCTTGCCGTCCCGCCCGAAGACTGGCAGGGTGTCTGGGTGGTTACGACGAAGTAGGCTATTAAATAGGTTATTAGACTGTAGGCTGTTAGACTATTAGGCTATAGACTGTGAGCCTGTAGACTATAAGTATAAAGGAATAAATTGAGGAGCCGTAGAGTGAGTACAAGGGATTTCTTTTGTTTATAAATATACGCGAAGCGTAATCAACTTAAACCTACAGCCTAATAGTCTACAGCCTAAAAGACTTTTTCTTTCTCTCCTATGTGGAGCCAGGTGATGCCGAAAGTCAGCGGGTATTTTTCCACATGGACCATTCCAGTTTCCTCCAGGATTTTTGAGAATTCATCCGGGGAGGGAAAGTTCATGATAGAGTCAGCCAGGTAATGATAAGCGGCGGGGTTCTTTGAAAAGACTTTTGCAAAAGCGGGAAGCAGATAGTTCAGGTAGACATAGTAAAAAAATTTAAAGAAACGATTCTGAACAAAAGTCATTTCCAGCACCATCACCTGTCCGCCGGGAACGGTGACACGCAACATTTCGGAAAGAGCGCGGTTCCGGTCGGGAATGTTGCGGATTCCGAAGGCAATTCCTGTAACGTCAAAATGATTATCTTCAAAAGGAAGATGCAATGCATCACCCTGCATGATCTGGATCCGGCCGGAAAGTTTTTTCTTTTGAACTTTGTTTCTGGCCGCTTCAACCATTTCACCCACAAAATCCAGACCGGCCACGGAAATGTGGGGATGCCTTTCGGCCGCGGCGATCGAAAGATCACCAGTCCCGCAGGCAACATCCAGGTAACGGCCGGTTTGGGGGAAACGCATTTTTTTCGCGGCAAAATTGCGCCAGGCCACATCACGCCGCAGGCTTAAGAAACGGTTCAGAAAATCGTACTTGCCGGTGATCGTTGAAAATATTTCCTTCACCATCCGGATCCGTTCCTGGTCCGTGACATCTCGTACAGAAGGATACTTGTCCTTTGCTGGCTTTTCCATGATGCTCTTTCTCGCCGGTTTCGTAGCTGCGGCTTTATCAGTGACGGGGAGTAATTGCAATAGAATTCGCTGTTGACTCGAGCTTGTTCATGCAGTTGGTCGCCAGTTCTTTCAAGGCGGGCAGGGTATCAGCATTTTTGGCGGCGGCTACCAGATTCTTAATGCCGTTGGGAATATGTTTGAGAAAATCCGGTTTGTTTTTTTTAAGTCCCAGAAAACCGAAGGCGCCCAGGGCCTGCATCAGCCGCTGTGCTGCGCCTTCCCAGAAAAAATCTGTGAACTGATCCAGACTGTAGTTTGGCTGCATGATCCGGTAGTAAAAGGCAATCAGTTCATTTCGCTCATCCGGAGAGAAGGTCACATAAGGGTCACAGATCAGTGATCCCAGATCGTAGAAGAGGTTTCCATGCCTTGTGCCCTGGAAATCAATGAAAACGGGCCGGTCGCTTTTAATCATAATGTTCTGGGACTGAAAATCCCTGTGAATCAGGCATGGAGGTATCTTTTGCAGGCGGTTGATCAGATCGTCCGATTCTTCCATCCAGTCACGCATCAATGAACCGTCTACATTCAGGTGGCAGACCGCTTCAACAAAATTTTCCATGAAGTAATTGTGCTCCCACCGGTACAAGGAATGATCGTATCCTTTGGCCAGTTTCAGATCAGCCGGCAGATCCTCAATCGGTATGCGGTGCAGTCTGTGGATTTCCGAAAGTGCCCGCAGGTAAAAGTAACGCTTTTTGTGCCAGCCGAAAGCGGCCTGCGAATATAAATCGGTGCTGCCGAGGTCTTCGATGAGCAAAAAACGCTGCCGGTAATCATATGCGATAATCAGGGGCACCGGGACATTGATGTTGGTCATGAAACGGTTGATCCCCGCCCAGTAGGCGTTTTCTTCCACCTCGTTGCCGTAATTCATGAAAATGAAGGTTTTGCCGTCGGGCAGAATCACCCGGTGAAAACTGCGGTCTGATCCGCCCTTCAATAGGGGTTCATATTGAAAATCCACGACGCCAAGATGGTGATTTAAAAATGCTCGTATCTGCCGGTTCATCAGATCACTTTCTTCCAGATAAATTCAATCTCTTATAATCCTTTTTGCGACAACCTTTCAAATTCCTCGAGTGATCCCACATCATACCAGTGGCCTTCATCCAGCAGTGCGCCGCCGACGGATTCGGGATGGTCCTGAATCATGGACAAAAGGGGTATCACAATGGATTCTATGCGTCCGGGAACGAGCCTGCCCAGGAAAGCTGTTTCCATGATGTATATTCCGGCGAAAAGGCAGCTCTGAACACCCGGATGATTCAATGCATTTCTCATATCGCAGATAAAGCCTCCGGAGTCAATGTTGACGTTGAGAAGCGGTCCGCTGCTGCGAAGTGCGAGGGTGACTTCTGTCCGCAGCGTGATATGCCGGTCGATGAGTTTCAGGATGGGCAGATTTGTGATGATGTCGGCGTTGTATACGATGATGCGTTCTTCATGCGCAATCAGGTCTTCGATATTCTTGATTCCGCCAGCCGTGTCCAGGAGGACCGGTTCATGCCGGAAAGTGATCGGAATACCCTGCCAGCTGCCTTCAGGGAACGCTTCGGCGTATTTTTGTGCGCAGTGGTGCGTGTTGACAATAAATCTTTTTACGCCGGCCTCGCGAAGATGCTCCATTGCGTATGTGATGATCGGTCGCCCGCCGATCGGTAAAAGCGGCTTGGGTGTGTTTTCGGTGAGTGGACGGAGCCTTGTGCCCAATCCCGCACCCAGGATGAAGGCGGTGTTAATTTTTCTGTTTTCTGGATCGGAAAGATAACGGTTCATTGACGACTATTCATCAGGACTTTACACAAAAGTCAAGACCATCATGCAAACCGTTGTATAATAGTCATAGTGCTTCCGGTACCGGGGAGAAATGAAAAAAATTGGGGTCAGGTCTTGAAATATAAGCATCTAATCAACAACTTTAATCGCTTTACTAAATATTATTAAAAAAACTGATATTTCAAGACCTGACCCCATGCTTTGGTGCCGGGAAATTAGGGTCAACCTGATCCCACGCACATGAAATTAACTTATTTAATCTGCTTTTGATACTGACTGCGAAATGATCAGCAATCGTTTGAGTTCAGCTATCTCTTCTGAGTGCGTAGAGATAATTTTTTGCTGTTCCTCGTTAATCCGCTTCAAATCCTTCAAAGCATCCAGTTCGGCCTGCTGCTCCTTAATTGCTTCCACGAGCACTCCAACGAGGCTGTCGTAGTTCACGCCGACAGTGTCTTTGCCATCATAAGCTACAACCGCAGGAATCACTTGTTCCACTTCTTCGGCAATCAAACCGACAGAAGGCTTTCCGCTTTCTTTCCAGTTGAAGCTCACCCCCCGGAGTTTCTTTACCGTCTCCAGCGCATTTTCGTAGGTTTTTACATTGGTCTTATAGACAAGGGAACTCGTGGGAACAAAAGACAGCGCATAAACGGAACTGGTGAATGTGGCAATACCATTATTATCGATGGTCAGACGACGGGTGCCTGCTCCGGAAACAGCTGTCCCCAGGTCGTTGATGACAAAACTGCCGGAGTTGGATCCGGAGGCGTTAGCTCCCACGACAAATGTCTTCAGGGGTGTGCCCCCGGCATCCGTGCGCACCAGCATGAAGGCGGCGGTATCATAGGGCCGATCCATGCGGAATACCGCCTGGTCGCCGACAACATGCAGCTGCCGGACCGGAGCGGAAGTGCCGATGCCGACATTTACACTGTAGTTTGCGCTGTTTACTCCATTGATGCTGCCCAATACCAGGCTGTTGGCCTGGGAGACAAAGGCGCGGTTTCCGATGGCGGTTGCGTTGATGACCTCACCTGGCAAAGAATCTTCTATGTCGGCATAATTTCCGATTAGGGTGTTTGTATATTCAATCGTATTGGAGCTTCCGGCATACATTCCTAAGAATAAATTAGAGGCGCCTGTGGTGTTGCTTCTGCCGGCCAGGTATCCAACAAAGCTATTCCAGTTGCCGGTATTGACATATCCTGCTTCATGGCCGATGAAAGTGTTGCCGGCGCCGGTGTTGTCGTAACCTGCCATATGTCCGACAAAGGTATTGTGGTTAGCTGTGGTGTTGCTGCCGCCAGCATTATCACCAACGAAAGTGTTGTAGCTGCCCGTGTTGGAGTAGCCTGCAGACTCCCCGACGAAGGTATTATTGTTTCCGCTGGTGTTGGACCGTCCCGCATCCCTTCCGAGGAAAGTGTTCCAGTTTCCGGAGAGGTTGGAGCGGCCGGCAGAATGCCCGACGAAAGTATTCCACGAAGCCGTGGTATTCCAGCGGCCGGCATAGGTTCCAATAAATGTGTTACTTCCGCCGTCAGAGCCGTAACCGGCATAATAACCGATAAAGGTGTTATCGGTTCCCGTGCTGCTGGTCCCCGCATAATCACCCAGGAATGTGTTGGAACCTGCTTGGGCGATCGCGGCAAAAAAAGAAAACATTACAATCCATGAAAACATGGTGACGGTTTTCTTCATAATCTGTCCCCCTTACTGTTTTGTAATAGCCAGAGGTAAGTACCAGCTGATCTTTATCATTTATGATGGTGAACCGGAAACTACAACATCATCTTTCACAGGTTTTACTGTAGCAAAAAAACGAATGATTGACAATTAAGGAGTATGAAAAAGTTATATTTCAAGACCTGACCCCATGCTTTGTTTATATCCCCCGGCCTTGACTTGACAGACCGTGTCCACATAAGTCTTATCTGAGCAAATTTCTATCACTTACTTAAAATTAATAATTTTGAAAATTCCTAATAGTATTGATTACGACTGGAAGTGTGTATCGATAAATATCACGGGGAACCGGCTTAATTGGTGATCCGATCGCTTGTATGGTTGTCTACTGATTATCGTTCCAATTGTCCTCTTGCTGCAATTGCAGAGCTTTTTTCAAAGTCTTTACTCTTGAATGCGGCAATAGCCTCCAGAAGTAGAGTTTTCTGCCCGTTTCCCGATGTCTCTGATGATTGATCCATCAGTGCCTGTATCGCCCGTCCAGCCTTTATAGCAGCCTCACTTCGATCCGGGGTTGTGATCAGCACTCCCAGTTTGTCTTTCTCCTTCCATAGGGGTATTATAGCAATGTTGCTCTTATGGAAGAGTCCTGACGACTTATCAATGAATACATTCCGGTTATTCATTTCCAGTTTGTATGTCGCATTGGTAAAATTGCGGGAACCGCCAGCACTCTTAACCTCAACTGTTCCATCCCCTTCATCAACCTTGGGATTCACTTTCAGGATGAGGATTCCCGAATCCGGAAGTATCTTGTCAAATCCGATAGGTTGCCTGTTTTCCACGAGATAATATGTCCCATCAGATAGCGGTATCTTGACACAGAGCAGTTCCCCTCCCTCTGATAAAGGAGAGAGAAAGGCGTATGACGTTTCACCGGGTTTTACGACCTGAACCTGATTCTTCTTAATCCAATTGAGTCTTATTTTTGTGAAAGATGAAAGACCTGGAGGCGGTTCACCTCGTTTTACGAAATGCTGGGACATAATGTCCCATGGTCCCATGTAAATTGCATTATGATCGAAGGAAGGAAGTCCAGCAGACTCGTCAGACTGACGATTAAAATCGTACAGTCAGATGGCAAGTCGCTTGCCGTCTTTTATTCCCGCGAGTGCATGGAAGTAGTCATGAGCAAACATGCCCAGGTTGGCATTTTCTGCTCCTACAAAAACGCCTCCCTTAAACTCTTTACCGCCTGCCGTTCTCAGGGTTAGATACATGGGAGTATAGCCCCTCCTCACACCTGAAAGCATTCCGGGATTGGCACAGTAGCAAATCATTCCGTATCCTTTCCCCGGCATGGTATGTACAGCCGGTACGATCAACATGTGGTCGTAAGAAGAAAAGTCAACCTCCTTCTCGATGGCGGTCATCGTGTCCTCGATAAGTTTGCGTACCCTTCCTTTGTCCACACGAAAGTTGTATGGGCTAACCTTATAGAGGGAGAGGGAATCGGGAAGCATCACATATCCACGGAAATCGGCATTTACGGAAGCAAGACCATAAGACTGTTCAGCAACATACTTGCTCAATCCGTTTACTACTCTTTTCTTTACCGTTTCTATAGGCGTTGTCGGTGTTGCATCAGGGAATCTGACAACAACGACGAGAATACGTTTTTCTCCAAGGGACTGAATCGACTGTGGACCCAGGTCAACCTCGTCGTCGGTACTTTTCGCTAAAGCCCCATTGTTTATTAAGAAAATAAAGAAAAAGAGAAGAATGATAATTCTCCCGAACATCGTTAATCTTCTTTTCATGATCACGCTCCTGTTTCTTAATATCCTAGACCCTTTTGCCTTTATCCTTGTTCCTTTTTCCCGTATTCCGGATCAATCTTCACCATCGCCGTCACAATAAATCCGGGGATTGTCGTCAGCAGAATCCAGTAGTAAAAATGGATATACCCCAGTTTTTCCTGGATCCAGCCGCTGGACATGGCAGGCAGCATCATGCCCAGGGCCATGATGCCGGTGCCCATGGCGTAAAAGACGGTTTTATATTCGCCCTGCGAAACCATGATCATGTACATCGTGTAGGCGGTAAAGCCGAAACCGTAGCCGAACTGCTCGAAAGCAACCGCTGAACCGATCAGCCAGATGTTTTGAGGCTGCGCGTGTGAGAGATACACAAAAATCAAATCCGGAAGGTGCATAATGATCACCATCGGCCAGAGCCAGAATTTCAGACCGTTTCGATAAATGACATACCCTCCCAGCAGTCCGCCCAGCATGAGCGCTACCACACCCACTGTGCCGTAAATCCAGCCGACTTCGGCGGTTGTCAGTCCCAGGCCGCCTTTTGCACGGGAATCCAGCAGGAATGGCGCAACCATCTTGACCAGCTGTGCTTCGGCAAAACGGTAAAACAAAAAGAAACAGATAATGACGAGGATGTCTTTCTGACGGAAAAACAGGGTGATGATCCGGAAGTACTCGGCCACAAGGCCTTTGCCTTTATCCAGCGGCGCGCTGTGATCGGTTTCGGGATAAGGTAAAATTAACAGATGATAGATGCAGAGAGCCAGGAAAAACGCGGCGACGACCACGAATGTGACGGACCAGGCGGAAGCCACCGGGTAGCCGTATTTTTGCAGGGTGCCGGCCAGAATGACCAGACCGCCTTTGGAAGCGATGGTGGCCACCCGGTAGAAAACCGTGCGCACGCCGACGAAGGCAGCCTGCTCCGGTATGGTCAGCCCCAGCATGTAAAAACCGTCGGCGGCGATGTCATGGGTGGCGGAGGAAAACGCCATGATCCAGAGGATGGCCAGCGTGTAGCGGACGAAGTCGGCAGCAGGTAAGGTAAGCGCAACACAGGCAAATGATCCGCCGATAGCCAGCTGCGTGACCACAATCCAGAACCGTTTGGTGCGAAACAGATCAACAAACGGGCTCCATAGCGGTTTGATCACCCAGGGCAGATACAGCCAGCTCGTATAAAGGGCAATGTCGGTGTTGGAAAGCCCCAGGTTTTTGTACATGACCACGCTGACGGTCATGACAATCATGTAGGGAATACCTTCTGCGATGTAGGTGGAAGGCACCCAGAGCCAGGGGTTGCGTTTTGTTTTCATTCGCCCGCTTTTACCGTCGCTGCCTGCTTCTGACGGGGTGGCGTCATTTAGATTTGCATGGGACATGGAATTCCTTTAGCCGGATATGAGGTATTGGCTACAGTTATTTTTTTGCAGGTGCCTTTTTCAGTAAAGTATTTTCAAAACCGCACCCCTGAAGTAATGCGTCAGAATTTTCTCCGCAGGATACCCCTGGGATGCCATCACCGCCGCGCCGATCTGACACAGGCCCACGCCGTGCCCCCATCCGCCGCCATGGAAGATAAAGCGTTTGATCCAGCCGTCCGGATCATGTTCAACAGCGACAATAAAGGCGCTGGAGAGTAAATGACTCTCCGAAAGCCAGCGGCGGATTTCCAGTTCTTTCCCCACGATGACGGTTCTTTTTGACCCGATGATTTGCAGCCTGCGAATTCTGCCGGACGGGCCCCTTTCTAATGGAATGATGTGCTGCAGATTGCCAAAATCAAGGCCGGATTTTTTGCAGAGAATGATCTCCAGTTCCTCCCGTGAATAGGCCGTCTGCCAGCGGTAGAAATGCGTTGTTTCCCGGTCAAAGGCCGGCAGGATCCTGCCAAGCAATTCTGCATCTGCCGTGTTGCAATATGCGGGCGGCCGGGAGGTCAGCCAGTCTGCCGCGTCCTTCTCCGATTGAATCGGTGGATGTTCGCGGTCACTGTCGGTGATGCTCTGGAGATAGGCAGGAGACCGGTTTTCCCATGCGGATGAAAAAATCTCTGTTCGCCCGCCACAGCATTTATAATAGCGCGCATCGCAGACTTCGCCGTCATAAAGAAGAAACAAACCCCTGGTGGCATCAATGGCGCGCGCGACATTTTCGGAAATGATTCTGGTGATGCCCTGATACCGCTGGCAGTGGTCGTCGGCACAGACGTCAAATCCTTCATGATCGTTGACATCCTGCCAGAGGATGATTTCGTGTTTATCGTTCATCGCTGGTGGTGTTTGCCGGGGGGCTTTCTTTTTGGCCAGCATGGCGATCAGCCAGCTGCGGGCCGTTACAGCCTGTGTTTTAAGAAATTCCAGAGGCGCTTCGGCGGACATTTCCGACGAGATGACAGAGGCGAGATAGTCTTCCAGGGGGACGACATTGATAAGATGAAAGTCATTTTGGCCGGACATCGAAAGCAGCAGTGCGCCGCGGAAAGATTGTTCCTGAGTTCTCTCCCAGTGAAAGTCAATACCGATTTTTACATTCCCAACGGAAAAAAACGCGTCTGATGATGCGCCTGGATTCAGGCAGATTTCTTTTTGGCGTATGACTTCCCGACCGTCGGAATCGGCAAGAACGATTTGCCCGTTTTCGGCCCGGGCGGACAATTTCCCGGTTATGGCGCGGTTGTCCGGCAGAAAAAAAATGCCTTCCAGTTTCATTCGGGATTCCGGACATTTTTGCAGGAGGGCCACTTTAATTTTCGGTTCACTATCGATCATTCATTTGTCCGAGCGGTTTTTTTGGATATCGCTTGTTTTTTTAAAGACAATATGATGATAAGTCAAGAAGGTTGTCACCAGAGATTTTTATCCGGTTCTATGTATTCGATTTTCGGTAGACCTGACGGGGCAGCAGACTTCCATGACAGCTTTTTGTTGAGTTCAAGACAGCGGGCCGATTGCACTTATGGCTTGAATATTATTGATTAATCGTATATAAAAAACGCAAGACAAATCAATCGGCGGATGGCTTATGGCGCATGTTTGGCCCATTGGCGGCGGGAAGGGCGGTTCCGGCAAAAGTTTTATTACCAGTTCGCTTGGGCGGTTGTCGGCTGAACTGGGCAAGAAAACCCTGATCATCGATCTTGATCTGGGAGCGGCAAATCTGCATACCCTGGTCGGTGTGCCTGAACCGAAAAAAGGGTTTTCCGACTTTTTTCGCAAGAAAATTCCCCTACTGCAAGACACGGTCGTGGAGACACCGTCTGAAAACCTCTATCTAATCAGCGGCGCTCAGGATAATTTCGATGTCGCCAACTTGCCGTACGAGCAGAAACTCAAGACCCTGCGTGCAATCGCGAAACTGGACTTTGATCGGATTCTGCTGGATTTAGGTGCCGGGACATCGTTCAATACGCTTGATTTCTTTCTTATTTCGCAAAACGGCATTTTCATCACCACGCCTGAGCCGACTTCTGTTGAAAATGTTTACCGATTGATCCGATCTATTTACTTCCGGCGCATTCGTTATTGCTTCAATATAACCGATTTCAAAGAGATGGAAGCGGAGGCGGATCGGCAATTTGGTGAGGGTTCCTTTAACAAACCTGACTGTTTGATGAAGGTGATTGCCCGGATGAATCCGGAAAAATATGTACAGCTGAAGAATGAATTCAGTGCATTCCGTTTCAAGCTCATTATCAATCAGGTTCGCAAACATGACAACATTTCTCTCGGACTGCAGATGAGCCGGATGGTTGAAAAACATTTGGGACTGAATATGGAGTTTTTGGGGAACGTGGCCTATGATGAACATGTTCATGACGCGATTTGTCAGCAGGTCTCTTTTATGGAACGCTATCCCTACACGAAAACAGCCTCGGATCTGCGGGAGCTGGGAAAACATATTGTTGAGTCGGCAGGCAAACAACTGACGTTGCGCTACATGTGACGGGAAAAAATAAAATCTTTGGCGCAAAGGATGCCACTGGAGTTTAATCATGCGGAAAGATTTTAACCAGTTAAACTATTATGAAATGCTGGACCTTCAGCCAAATGCGGTTCCGTATGAAATACGGCATGCCTATAACGCGGCGATGCAGTTGTACCAACCCGGTTCCCTGGTGAGTTATTCTTTCTTTTCTGAAAAGGAAAGGAGAGAGATTCTGTCTCTTATCGAAAAAGCCTACCAGACCCTGATCAACGACCAGTTAAGAAAGGAATACGATGACGAACTGGTTCGCCGCGGAGAGATCGAAGCAAAAGAAGAAACCGCGCCGGAAGTAAAAAAACCTGTCAGTGTTTTTCACATCAGCCGCGGTCCAGCCGCCAGAACGGTTTTTGTCAGCTCTGACGCGCTCAAAGACAGGATCAATCAAAGTCAGGTTATCAAGGATATCCTGGCGCAAAGTGCATTGTCCGGCCAGGATTTGAAGCAGATCCGCACCGAACTGGGGCTGACCATCGAACAAATAGCCGAAGAAACGAAAATACGGGTAAATCATATCCAAAGTATTGAAGAAGGTCAGGCACAGAATCTGCCGCCTGCTGTTTTCCTCAAAGGATTTGTCAAGTCATATCTGAAGTGCCTGGGGCTGGAATCGGTGGATGAACTGAGTGCCAGGTATATGAACACGGTTTCTTGTCTGAAATGAAAAATTGACCGGAAAGGAAAGGATAATGGAAACGGATATTATCAAAACACCGGAAGGTGACCTGGTCATCAGTTTTCTGGGGCATGCTTCGTTGATGCTGTCCTGGAACGATAAGATTATTCATGTGGATCCTGTTTCGTGTGAAGCGGATTACACGATGCTGCCCGGGGCGGACATGATTCTGATTACCCACGATCATGCTGACCATCTGGATTTGAATGCCGTACACTGTGTCAAAACTGCCACTACAAAAATTGTCGGTACTTCCGGGGTGGAAAAGCACCTTCATGGAATTGTTGTCATGAAAAACGGCGAAACCCACGTGGTGGACGGCTTGAAAATTGAGGCCGTTGCAGCATACAATATCAAACATATGAGGGCTCCGGGGATGCCCTTTCATCCCAGGGGCACTGGAAACGGTTACGTGGTCACTTTCGGGGATAAGCGGGTTTATTTTGCGGGGGACACGGAAAATATTCCGGAAATGAAGGATCTCAAGGACATCGACATCGCGTTTCTGCCGATGAATCTTCCCTATACCATGACACCCGAAATGGTTGCTGATGCGGCGAGGGCTTTCCGCCCGAAAATCCTGTATCCTTATCATCAGGGAGAAACGGACTTGGCGAAGCTTGTCGGCCTGCTGAAAGAGGAGAAGGGCATCGAAGTGCGCATCCGTAAAATGAAATAGCAGTTCCATAGCGAAATTGTCAGAACCATTGCTGTTGGCTTTATTCTATGGAGAATCCCCCCTGTCCTTGCGGCAGAACCATTTGAATCATTGCTGAAATTATGTTAAGCAGCATTTCATTAGTTAAATCATGAATTTTCAGTGTGGAGCGTGGTCACATGAGTGTCTTTGAATATGTGGCGTTGGACAGCAGGGGACGCGAGCGAAAAGGCTTTGTGGACGCTCCAGGTGTTGCGGCGGCCAGGCAGGCACTTCGGGATGGAGGGATTTATCCCGTAGAGATTCGTCAGGCGAAAGAGAAAAAAAGTTCCGCACTCTCCAGTGCGCTGGAAATCAATTTTCTGCAAAAGATTTCAGCCAAAGAAATTTCGATTTTTACCCGTCAACTCTCCACGCTTCTGGGTGCAGGGATTCCGCTGGTGCCTTCCTTCACGGTTTTGCTGGCACAAACCAGGAATCCGCTGCTGCAGAAAATCCTGGCCCAGATCCGCGCCGATCTCAATGAAGGCAAAAGCCTGACGGCCAGCATGGAAAATTTTCCGCGCATCTTTCCGCCCTTTTACATCAACATGGTCAAGGCCGGTGAAGCCTCCGGCACGATCAATCTGGTTCTGGAGCGTCTGGCCGACTTCAGCGAGGGCCAGCAGGAACTGGTCAGTAAAATCCGCTCTGCGCTGGCCTACCCGCTGATCATGCTCCTGGTCGGTTCACTGGTCATACTTCTCCTCATGACTTTTGTCGTGCCGAAGATTACGGGAATCTTTGCTGATATGGAGCAAACGCTTCCGATGATCACCATCGTCCTGATTGCCGTCAGTAATTTCCTGAAATCTTTCTGGTGGCTGATTTTACTGATTGTCTTTGCCGGGATTGCCGCATTTAAATATTTTACGACAGGGACCCAGGCCGGGCGTGCTTTCTGGGATTCATTTCGCCTCAAAGCGCCTGTCTGGGGGGCGGTGAATATGAAAATTGCCATTGCGCGTTTTTCACGGACTTTGGCAACGCTCCTGCAAAGCGGCGTGCCGCTTCTTTCGGCCATGGAAATCGTGCGCAATGTCGTCAATAACGTATATATCGGAGAGGCGATTAACCGGGCAGCCACAGAAGTGGAAGAAGGTCAGAGCCTGGCCGCTCCGCTGGCGGCAAGTGGTCTTTTCCCGCCAATGGTAACGGAAATGATCGCCATCGGGGAACAGACCGGTTCTCTGGAAAAAATGCTCAATCGCATTGCCGTTGCATATGAAACGGAAGCCCAGTCGGATGTCATGGTCATGACATCCCTTTTGGAGCCGGTGATGATCCTGCTGATGGGCTTGATTGTCGGCTTTATTGTTTTTTCGATATTGTTGCCGATATTTGAAATGAATCAGTTGGTGAGATAATCAACTACGAAAGAGGTCTGATAATGAAAAAGCAAATAGAAAGAAAAGTTAGGGAAGCCGGCTTCACACTCATTGAGCTGATGGTGGTCATTGTCATTTTAGGACTACTGGCCGGTATTATTCTTCCTCGTTTCATGGGTGAATCAGACAAGGCCAAGCAGCAGACGGCAAAAATGCAGATTGTTGGCATAGAAACCGCTTTGAAAATGTATAAATTGGACAATGGCAGTTATCCGACAACCGAACAGGGCCTGAAAGCCCTGGTTGAAGCTCCCACCTCGGGCAAGCTGCCGAAAAACTGGCGCAAGGGAGGCTATCTGGAGAAAGGGAAGGTTCCCAAAGATCCCTGGAAAAATGAATTTGTTTATGTATGTCCCGGAAGCCACGGAGACTTTGATATTACCAGTTACGGTGCTGACGGTGAACCGGGTGGAGAAGACTTTGATAAGGACATCAATAACTGGGAAATTGAATAAACGGGGTTTTACACTCATCGAGCTGATTGTGGTGATCGGTCTGATCGGTGTGATTCTGGCCCTTGCAGTGCCCACGACCCGCGATATCCTGACGGTGAACAACCTCAAAAAAGTATCGCGGCAGATCATCGGCCTGGAGCGGCAGTTGCGCGTGGAAGCGGTCCGTGATCAGACGGATTATGTCCTTATGCTGGACATTCCCGGGGCCAGCTATTATGTAATTACTTCCGATATGACCCCGGAGAAGAAGGATGAAATGAAAAAGAACGCAAAAAAGTTTCCGGCCGGTGTGGCTGTTCTGGATATTATCAATCAGAAAGGCGAAAAGATTTCAGAAGACGTTGTAAAAATCAGGTTTGGCCGGAATAATATTTGCTCTCCACGGATTATTCACCTCGGAGAGAATGAAGAGAGGATGACGCTTGTTCTGAATCCCTTTCTGGGAGTCGTCGCTGTTTATGATCAATATGTTGAGATTTCGCCGGATGACGGTTTTGGTCAGGACAGCGCAATAAAGGGGGACGGCAGTGCTTGATAGAAAGACCGGCTTTACGCTGTTGGAAGTCATGGTTGCCATGTCCATCCTGGCGATGTCCCTTGTGGCGGTCTTTTACATGCAGTCGCAGAGCATCTCCATGGCAGGCGAGGCGCGTTTTCTTACGACGGCATCCCTTTTGGCCCAGCATAAAATGGCGGAAATTGAAGCGGGTACATCCATTGACAATAAAATCCAGGAAGGAGATTTTGCCCCGGACTATCCTGCTTATGGCTGGACAGTCGAGGTGACGGATACGAAGATTGCCAAACTGAAAAAAATTGAAGTAAACGTCTTCAATCAAGTTTTAACAAAAGGTGGAAACTACCAACTTGTTCTTTACAGGACAGGCGGGAATTGAACCATGTCAGCCAGGCCGCCTGCTCATCATTCCTGCCCCCGTGGGTTTACCCTTCTGGAGCTTTTGATTGCCATTACGATCCTTGGCATAGTCCTGACGACGATCTATGCCGCATACAGCGGAGTGTTGACGAACATCAGGGAGCTGGGCGACGATTCCCGCATCTATCAGATGGCGCGCGTCACGCTGGACAGAATGAGCAGAGATTTGACTTCGCTTCAACGTTCCAAAGATGCCTTTGTGCTGCAGTCGGAAGATGGCAGCATTGGCAAACGCAGCTTCGAGGCGATTACTTTCTGGTCTGCCGCCCATCTCGTTTTTGATGAGGGAGAGGTTCCCGGCTCTCCGGCGTCGATCAGCTATTTTGTCCGGGAGGATAAAAACGGAGGTTTTTCGCTCTGGCGTTCCGATGTCGTCCAGGCCAAACCGGACCTGAATAAGAAAGCCGAGGGGGGGATGATTATATGCCAGAATCTTCAGTCCCTGAATTTTAAATTTTACAATGAGAGCGGAGACGAGCAGGACTCATGGGACACGGAATCTTCTTCGGCGTCGCAAAAAGGCAGGCCGCCTGTCATGGTTCAAATTGAGCTCACGCTGGCCAACCCCAGGGACGCCGATAAGCCCTACAGATTTGCGACAAAAGTGTTTATCCCGGTGAGAAAATGAATTATTTTAAAAGAATCTTTCACAGTCATTCAGGCATTGCGCTGATTACGGTCATTCTGATTCTCAGCATCCTGGTGGCCGCCGCCCTGGAATTGAACCGGTCGTCGCGCTCCGATATCTATAACGCGGCCAATATCGGCGACGGTCTTAAACTTGTTTATACGGCTAAATCGGGTTTTTACGCCGCCGCCGCCCTGCTGGCCGATTCGAAAAGCGAATATGAAACCCTGCGCGATGACTGGGCCCAGGCTGAAATTTTGTCCGCCCAGTCCAAGTCATTGTTCGACGAGGGGTCATTTATTGTCCGAATTGAAGATGAAAAAGGGAAAATCCCGATTAACAAACTGGTGACGGGCGGGACGGTGAATACCGAAATCAAAGAGGTCCTGTTGCGGCTTTTGAAACAGAAGGAATTTGGACTGGAGGAAGCAAAAGCGGTGGAAATTGTGGACGCCATCATTGACTGGATGGATGACAATGAGGAAATTACCGGTATGGGAGCGGAAAGCTCCTACTACTCATCGTTGTCTGTGCCCTATGCCGCGAAAAACGCGCCGCTGGATTGCATTGAGGAATTGCTTATGGTAAAAGGTATGACAAATGAACTTTTTGGCGGAACAACAAAAACACCCGCTCTGGCGCAGTTTTTGACCATTTACGGCACAGGAGTCATCAGCGTCAATACCGCGCCCAAAATGGTTCTGCGGGCCCTTTCTCCGGAGATCACAGATGAATTAGCGGATCGAATGGACGAGTATCGGAAAAATACGAACCATGACCTGTCCTCCGCTAACTGGTATAAAAACGTTTCCGGCATGGGCGGTGTCACGATCAAAGCGGATTTGATCGAAGTAGCGAAAAGCAATTATTTCAGGATTTACACAACCGGTGTGAGTGATAAGATGAAACAGAACATTGTGGGCGTTCTGCAGCGTTCACCATTGAAAATCATGAGCTGGAGGCAGAATTAATGCCCGAAATGATTCTCGGCGTGGATATTGGAACAGATGCCGTCAAAGCCGTGCTGGCCGTTCCCGGAAGCCGTTCGGCCATCCATGTGATTGCCGCCGAAACGGTGCGCCTGGAAGAAGGCGTTGATCTGGATGCTGCAATGGAAAAAATGGCAGGGGTCATCCTGCCTGCCGCGCCTTCAAGGATTCGCTGTGTTGTTTCACTGCCGCCTTCTGACATCATGTTTCGGCAGGTCCACCTGCCTTTTCACGATGAAGGAAAAATCAAAAAGACCCTGCCTTTTGAACTGGAGCCGCTATTGCCCCTCCCCGTAGAGAAGGTGGTTGTCGATTATCTTCCCCTGCCTGACGAGGGGTTGCTGGTGGCCGCTGTGGAGAAAGAAAAAATCAGAAAAATCCTTTCAGCGCTTGAAGGACGTTTCGGTGATGTGGCCGTTATCGATATTTCCTCATCGACGCTCGTTCTGCCGTTTCTGGAGCAAAAAGCCTTAACCGGCGTGGGCATCGTGCTCGATATCGGGGCTTCCTCCACCTTCGCGGCATTTTATGAAAAAAATGCCCTCATCCAGATACGTTCCTTTGCCTTTGGCGGCAACACCGTTACGGCCGCTCTGGCGCAGGATTTGTCCTGCAGCACTGTTGAAGCTGAATCCGCGAAAATCGATGCCAGCTATGGAACAAACATTACAAAGGCAACCGCTGTGTGCCGCCAGTTCTGCGTGTCCCTGAAGAGCACCGTCGAATTTATGCTGCTCAACGAGACCCTGCACAGTTCCCCGGCCCAGATCATGGTCACGGGAAGCGGGGCCTTGTTTGAGCCGCTTACCGAAGAGCTCGAGAAGAATTTCCGTGCGCCCGTAACCGTTCTGGATACCGACAGAATCGGGCAGATAGAAATCGATAAAAAGCTGCAGGATGGTTATCAGCCGTCCATCATGAATACCGCGCTTTCCAATGTGAAAAGGGCCTTTGCATCGCGCAAATCCTTTAATTTCATCCAGGGCGAATTTGTCCGCAAAAGCGTCGGCTTCGGATTGAAAAAGGAATTGCGTTTAGGAGCTGCCGTCCTGGGAATCATCCTTTTCGTTTTGACGGTTGATATGGTTCTTGATTATCAGGTACAGGCGAAGCAGGCTAATACGCTCAAAAAACGGATCAGTCAAATCTTTCAGAAGTATTATCCGCCGCCGGCCGTGATGGTTGATCCGGTGCAGCAGTTAAAAACAAAACTTGCAGAAGACAAAAAGATTTACGGAGCGGGCGACGGGAATTCAACGGTCAGTGTTCTGGAAATATTAAAAGACATGTCCATGCTGATTTCGTCCCCGCTGGATGTCCAAATCACCCATTTTCATTATGAAAACAATATTGTTTTGGTCAAGGGAGAGGCAAAAAAGATCGATGATGTGACCTCTGTCAAAGATGACCTTTCAAAATCAAAATACTTTAAAAACGTAATCATCAATTCCACCAGCCTGGCCAGAGAAGGCGCCAAGGTGAATTTTGATTTGAGGATAGAGCTGCTATGATCAGGGAATACTGGACAAGGCTGGACACCCGGCAGCGTTACCTTATTGTCGCTTGTGCCGCCGTTGTGATTTTCACCCTGTTGCTTAAGTTTGCTGTTTTCCCGTTCTGGGATTTTCGGGCGAAAATGAAAAAATCCATTGCCGGCAATTCAAAAAAACTGGATGAAATGGTAAAGATTGATGCCGAGCTCGCTGTGCATAATGCAAGAATCTTACGGATCAAGAATACTCTCGGTTCGAAGCGGTCCAATTTTACCCTTTTTTCCTATCTGGAGAAAAAAGCAAATTTGGCCAATGTCCGGGGATCGATCACTCACATGAATTCCATGCAGGGAGTCAAGTCCACGTCTTTTGAAGAGACGCTTACCGATCTGAAACTTGAAAAAATAACGATCAAACAGCTTGCGGATTTCATCTATCAAATTGAATCACCTGATGAACTGATTCGAATCAAAAGAATCACGGTCGAAAAAATGAAGGAAAGTCCGGATTATATCAGCGCCCAGTTTATCATTGCCTCTTATGTGCCGGCTGCTCAAGGGTCAGGAGGTCAATAAACGTCATGCGCTTCTTAAAGAACAGGATTCTCTGGCTTGCAATTTACGCGATTTGCATTACCGTTTTGTTTTTATACTTTCTGTTCCCCTCGCAGCTGGTCCAGCAAAAACTGGAGTCCGCCGTGAGTTCCGCCGGTTACCTTTTGGAAGCCGACTCGCTGCGGCCCTCCCTGCCTCTGGGTATCAAGTTAAAAGAAGTAGCGTTGCATCCCGTGCAGGCGCCTTCCGACTTGTTGTTTCAAGGCGAGTTTGTGGATCTGCAATTCAATCCGTTGAGTATTTTCCGAAAAAACAAAACCATTCGATTTCGCAGCAGTGCATACGGCGGAAGTCTGGCGGGCCGAGCGGACTTCCTTTCTTTTGAGCAGATGAATCCGCCCGCCGGCGGGGAAATTTATCTCCAGGATATTGATCTGGCGCGCTTCCCCCCGGCTGTTTTTCCCCTGATCAGAGGAATGACGGGCCGTGTGAAGGGTTCGGCGTTTTATGTTCTCGATAATCCCGCAAACCGGATTTCCACAGGCAAAATGCTTCTTTTTCTGAGTCGGGGCAGTTATGTGCTGCCGGAACCGTTTTTGGGGGTCAACCGTATTGAGTATGACCGCGGTGAAGTGAAGGCCAAATGGCAAAACGGTATTGTAACGCTTGAAAAATTCGAAATTTTCGGATCGCGGATGAAATGTTCGTTACAGGGCAATATTCAACTTGCCCCCCGTTTGGAGGAAAGCAGGCTCAATTTAAAGGGTATGCTGGAGATGTCCGGCAATAACCAGGTTAAGATGAATGTTACCGTGGGCGGAACGATCGCCAGTCCGTCATTTCGCTATATTTAATGTACGGGAAGGCCGTTGCAGGATAAGATGACATGAAGGATATGTGGACAAATATGATCCATTCGATGAGAAGCGGATGGGACCGGATCGCAGCTGTCGGAGCGGACTATTCGCTGCTGGCAGATTATGTGAAGCCCTTCATCATTGTTATGGTCGTTACAATTTTCTCTTTTCTTCTGGTGGACATCTTTTATAATGTGTTGAGTTTGAAAATGGTTTATGGCCAGAAAGACGGGAATATTGCGCCTGCAGCTGCGGTGGAACCCCTGATGCAGGGGCGGAGTGCTGAACAGCATAAAATCATTACAGAAAGAAACTTGTTTTCAACGACGCTTCAGCCTGTCGCCAATGAAAACGCGGTCGGGGATTTTTTACCCAGCGAGGAATATACAGCCTTTGATTTGAAAGGGACGGTTGCCATAAATGAATCCGTAGGATATGTTATTGTTGAGGAAAAAGGTAAAGGCAAACAGAAACTGTACAAACTTGGAGAGATGATTGGCTCAGCCAAACTGATCCGCATTACACGCAATACAGCCGTTCTGGAAGACGGAGGAAAAGAGTTTGTAATGAAGGTCAAGGAAGTCGATAAAGGAGCATTGATGGCAGGTTCTGGCGTTATGGGAAGCGAACCTGTCGGGATCAGCAGGCAGGAATCGGTGCAGGCTTTGGGTGATATGAAATCCGTCATGAGCCAGGCAATTGTCAGGCCTTTCCTTTCCGCTGGCGTTCCGCAGGGCTTTATCGTTTCCAATATTGTGCCCGGCAGTGTATATCAGCGTCTGGGTATGCAAAACGGGGATGTTATCGTGGATGTTAATAGTAAAAAACTGGAAAGTGCTGACGATATTATCAATTTGTTCAATGCGATGCAGGCGGGCGGAAGCGTATCGGTCAACCTGATACGTGGCGGGAAGAAAGAGACGATTAACTATACTTTTCAATAAGCCGCCTTATCTGGAGAATTGACTGCCCATGTACACAGAGTTTTTTGGTTTAAAAGAAAATCCGTTCAAATTATCCCCGGAGCCGGGCTATCTGTTTTTGAGCGAGCAGCATCGGGACGCCCTCAATTATATGATTTACGGAATCGTGGAGAAAAAAGGCTTCATGATGATTTCCGGCGATATCGGTACCGGTAAAACAACTATCTGCCGGGCTCTTCTGGCTGTTCTTGACGGGTTGGTGGAAACCGCTCTTATCTTCAACACCGCCATTTCGGAAATGGACCTGTTGGAAACCATTTGCCGGGAATTCGGCATCCCCTTTTCGGATGAGCCCATGACAAAGAAAGCATATGTGGATGCATTAAATGGATTTCTGCTGGTCAATTTTAGCGAGGGACGAAACGCGGTTTTGCTGATTGACGAAGCACAGAACCTCTCCCATGGGGTGCTCGAACAGATCCGGATGCTCTCCAACCTGGAAACGGAAAAGGAAAAACTGCTGAACATCATTCTGGTCGGCCAACCGGAACTCAAAACGACGCTGGCCCTTCCGGCGCTCAGACAACTCAATGAACGCATCACCGTGCGCTGCGAGCTTCGGCCTCTTTCACCCGACGATGTCCGGCGATATATCGTACACCGTTTGCGGGTGGCCGGCGGCCCCGGAAAGGTCCAGGTCGCTTCCGGAGCGTACCATTCAATCTATCATTTTTCCGAGGGGATTCCCAGACGGATCAATGCAATTTGTGACAGAGCGCTGCTGATCGCCTACACAAAAAATGCAATGAAGATTGACCGCGGCATCGTTCGCAAGGCCGTGCACGATATCGGAATGGATTACTTTCAGAAAACGTCGAGTTCCGCAAGGAAACTCTGGATGCGGCTGACGGCCTGATCGGCGCCGGAATTGCTTGACCGCGGGGATATTATGAGCTACATAAACGACGCTTTACGCAAGGCGCGCAGGGAAAACAAGGATGATGACTGGCAGTTGATCGATGTGTTTTCCGCCCCGAAGGCAGAAACATCCGGATCAAACCGGCGGATCTGGGCCGTGGGGATTTTGGCCGTATTATTGTCGGCAGCCGCGGTAACCGCTTTACTCTACTGGCCGCGTGAAAAACAGGGCCCACCGGTTCAAACAAAGCCGTCCATAGCGGCCGTTCAGCCTTTGCCAGAAAAGAAAGCGACTGTTGCGCCTGAGTCCGCGATGCTGGAAGAGATGCTCCAACCAACGTCTCAAGGCGGGCCGGACACCCGTACGGAGGAGGCACCCCATGAGCCGGCGCAGGCCGCAGCTGGTGGAGAGACGGGCCGGGCGGAAGGAGAGGGAACACGAGAGAGCGCTGTTGACAGAAATGAGATTGATGTGCGCTACGCGCAGGCCCTCAAAAGGCAGAACGAAGGGCAGCTTGATCAGGCCCAGGCTCTGTACAGGAAAGTGTTGGAGATGGATCCGCATCACGTGGCGAGCCTCAACAACCTGGGCGTGATTTACATGCAGCAGAACAAATACAGAGAAGCCCTTGACTGCTTTAATGACGCTCTTGACAGACAAAGTAATTATGTTGATGCGCACTATAATCTGGCCTGTCTTTATGCGCGAAAAAATGATACAAAAAACAGTATATATTTTCTGAAAAAGGCGGTTGGTTTCAATCCGGAAGCCGGTCAATGGGCGATTCGGGACAACGATTTAAAAATTCTGGTAAATTTGCCGGAGTTCAAAAAACTGGTGCAGGTGCCGAAAAAGTAAAATGTTTGTTGTGAAGAGACATATGAGGGAATTCCTGCTTAGTCTGGCAGTGGCCGTGATATTCACGGCGGGTGCAGTGTCACCCGGCCAGGCCGCCCGGATTGACGAGGGGAGATTTGCCGGTTCGTCATCATCGAGGCCTGCTGTGTCCTCGACTGGCATGAAACAACCACCTCCCCGAACAGTTAACCAGGGCAGCCCGTCGAAAGCCAGGCCGGGAAATGATCAACCTGAACAAGCCGATCCGGCCATGACCGTCCGGATGCAGGAGACCATTTTGCGCAAGGCGGAAGATACCCCGTCTGCGAAGAAAACATTCATGGAATCCGCTCAGAAAACGGACGCCGGCAAGTACGTGATGCTGGATTTCGACAATGTGAACATTGAAGTCTTTGTGAAGTTTATCAGTGAACTGACCGGAAAGAATTTCATTATTGATGAAAAAGTGAAAGGCAAGGTCACGATTGTTTCCCCCAAAAAGATCCCGGTCGAGGATGTCTATAAAGTCTTTTTGTCGGTTCTGGAAATCAATGGTTTCGCGACGGTTCCGGTGGGGGATATGGTTAAGATCGTTCCTTCCTCAATCGCGCGTGAAAAGGGTTTGGAAACGCGTTCTAAAAAAGACGGTTCCGAGACGGATGACCGAATGGTCACCCAGATTATCACTCTGGAGAGGTCCAATCCCGATGAAGTCAAGAGGGTGCTTGATCCGATCATTCCCAAAACCAGCTCGGTGCTGGCCTATGCGCCCGCCAACCTGCTGATCATCACTGATTATCTGTCCAATGTCCGTCGTATGCAGGAGATTGTCAAAGCCCTCGATGTGGAAGGTGCCGGTGAACAGATTACCTATGTACCCCTGAAAAATGCTTCTGCATCGGAAGTGACCAAATCCCTGACAGGTGTCTTTCAGCAGCGCCGTGCCAATGCGTCGCCCGTGAAGATTGTCGCCGATCCCAGAACCAACTCGGTCATCATTTTTGCCAGTGTAGCTGATACGGCGAACGTCCGTAAACTGGTGGCAATGATGGATAAAGACGTGCCGCGCGGTGAGTCCAATATCCAGGTGTTCCGCCTGCAAAACAGCGTGGCGGAAGATCTTGCCAAAGTGCTCAATAACATTGTGAAAGAAACAGGTGGGGCATCCACTGCAGCTGCAACCGGAACGGCTGCAGCCGGACAGAAAGTTTCCGCGCCTGCTGTTTCCAGGAATGTTCAGGTTGTCCCCGATAAGGCCACCAATACCCTGATCATCATGGCCGAACGGGAGGATTATAAAATTCTCGAAAATATTATTAAACAGCTCGATGTGCCCAGGCCCATGGTTTATATCGAAGCCCTGATTATGGAAGTCAAGGCCAACAAGGATTTCAAACTGGGAGTTGAATGGAGCGGTGTTAAAGATACCGGTTCGATAGGCGGGATTGAAGGATCCAAGTCGGCGGCGTTTGTAGGTTCCGGAACCGGCGTTCTGTCGGGCCTGACCTCTACCGCCATTGATACTGCGACAACCGCCCTCGGCCTGCCCAGCGGTTTTTCCATGGGCATTATCGGTGCAGGCATTAAAATTGGAGATGTCCTGTTTCCCTCGATCGGCGCAATGGTGCAGGCCTACAAGAACGACACGGATGTGTCGATTCTTTCGACGCCACAGTTATTGACGCTGGATAATGAGGAGGCAGAAATTAACGTTGGCGAGAATGTGCCGTATCTGACCAGGCAGGATTCCACTTCAACAACTTCCGCCTACCCGGTGAATTATAACACTTATGAATACAAGGACGTCGGGGTGATCCTGACCATCACGCCAAATATCAACCAGGAGAATTTTATCAGGTTGAAAATTTCTCAACAGGTAACAAAAGTGATTTCCGGCGTGTCCACTGATACCACCAAGCCGTCCATACCGACAACCTTAAAAAGAACGGCCAAAACAACCGTGGTTGTCAAAGACAATGAAACGGTCGTCATCGGCGGTCTGGTAGGCGACAGCACGGATGACAGCACCAATAAGGTTCCCTTTTTGGGAGAAATTCCGATTCTGGGGTGGCTGTTCAAGGCGAAAACCCTGGCAAGGGAAAAAACCAATCTGTATATATTCCTCACGCCGCATATTGTTCGAACGCAGAAGGATGCCAGCAAACTCTATGAAGAAAAAAGAGGTTCGATGGGTGAAGTGGTTGAAGGAATCATCAGGTTGAATGAAAGAAGCGGTGACGTGTATCCTTCGAAACCCAGAAAGCCTGCCGCCGGCGGCGAGCCGGTAACCCCGTAGCCTCTAAAAAAAGGCGGTGTTGACTATGTCCACAATTCTGACAGCGCTGAATTCTTCCTCAGGTCATGACAAAAAAGATGCCGCTCCCGAGACCCAAAAGGTTTTATCCCTGAATGAAAAACTGGTTGCTGCAGGTGTGCTACCCGAATATCTGGCCGAAGCTGAAGCGGGGCATAAACGCAAAGGCGACACGGGATTCTTTGAACTGTTGATTCGCAAGAAAGCCATCGATGAGATCCGTTTGCTGAAGATTTTGTCCGAGCATTTCAGTATTCCCTTCTGGCCGCAGCTGCCGATGGAGAGCATCAATATCGATTTTACGCAAAGCGTTCCAATCCATTACTTAAAAAAACACAGGATGGTTCCGATCATCACCACGGATTTTCAGGTGATCGCTGTCAATGATCCCGTAAATTTTCAGCCAGCCGACGATTTGCGGCTGCTTTTACAGATGCAGGATATGCCGGTTGTCCTTGCATCGCAGGATGCGATCACTGCGGCCATTAATCTGGCCTACGACATGAGCCGCTCTTCCGCCAAGGATTACTTTGAAGAAATCAGCGAAGAGACGGCGGACGATCTGATATCGGAAATCAATGAAACTGCTGACCTGCTTGACGAAACCAGCGACGCCCCGATCATCAAACTGGTCAACCTGCTGGTATCCGGCGCCATAAAAGACCGCGCCAGCGACATTCACGTTGAACCCTATTCCGGAACGTTGAAAATCCGATATCGGATTGATGGAATTCTCTATGACATCCTGAATCTGCCGCGGAGGATCCAGTCGCCGCTCACTTCCCGCCTGAAGATTATGGCCAAGCTCAACATTGCTGAAAAACGTCTTCCGCAGGACGGCCGGATTGAACTGAAGATTGCCGACCGTCTGGTGGACGTTCGCGTATCCGTGATCCCCACGGCTTTCGGCGAAAGAGTGGTGCTGCGTCTTCTGGACAAATCGGCCAATATTCTGATGCTTTCGGATCTGGGCATGCACGACGAGCGAATCAAGCTGCTCGACAGTCTGATCAAGTCACCTTACGGAATTATCCTGGTGACGGGGCCTACCGGCAGCGGGAAAACCACAACGTTGTATGCGGCGCTTTCCACCATCAACCGGCCGGAAATCAACATCATTACCATTGAAGACCCGATTGAATATCAGATGGACGGTGTGGGGCAGATTCAGGTCAATCCCAAAATCGATCTGACCTTTGCCGCCGGTCTTCGTTCCATTGTTCGGCAGGACCCGGATGTCATTCTGGTCGGTGAAATCCGCGACCGGGAAACCGCGGAAATCGCTATCCAGTCATCGCTCACCGGCCACCTGGTCTTTTCGACGCTTCACACCAATGACGCGGCCAGTGCCGTAACGCGTCTGATTGACATGGGGATTGAGCCGTTTCTGGTAACATCATCTATTGTGGCGATCATTGCCCAGCGCCTCGTCCGCGTGCTTTGTCCGCACTGCAAGGAAATCTACACGCCGGATAAAGAAACCCTGGCCAATCTGGGGCTCACCGCATTGATATTGGAGAACAACACCTTCTATCGGAAAAAAGGCTGCAATCTCTGCATGCATACCGGATTCCGCGGCCGGACAGCGATTTTTGAAATTCTGGTTGTGGATGATGATATCAAAAGGCTTGTTCTGAAAACATCGGATGCCAATCAGATCAACGAACTGGCTATCAAGCAGGGCATGATTACTCTTCAGCAGGACGGCATTCACAAGGTATTGGCAGGTATCACCACGACCGAAGAAGTTTTACGCGTGACCCGGTCGCTTGCCCGCAAGGAGGATATTGTTCAGGAGACCTGACGGGATAATCATGAAACCTGTTAAAAGCTACAAGGACAGCAGTTGCCGTTACTTTGAGCGTCCGGGAGCCGTAAACACACGCCGGGTCCTGGAAATCGTTTGTATGCGATTTGCCCGACAGGATATATCCAGAATTGTGATTCCGACCTATTCCGGGAAAAGCGCGCTCATAGCAGCCAAGATGATTGATCCCGCGAAAATTGTTGCAGTCACTACGGTATACGGCTTCAAAAAGCCCAACGAGCAGCTGATGAAAGAATCCACTCTCCGCAGGCTGCTGGCTATGGGAATCCAGGTGGTAACCGCCGCGCACGCGTTTGGCGGAGTGGGACGATCGGTGCGCAGGAAGCTGGAAACTTATCAGGTGGATGAAATCATCGCTTACACATTGCGGATTTTTGGCCAGGGAACGAAAGTGGCGGTGGAAGCCGCCATGATGGCAGCGGATGCCGGATGCGTGCGGGTGGATGAAAATATCATTTCCACTGGGGGATCGTCTTCCGGGCTCGATACGGCATTGGTTTTGCAGCCGGCCAATACGCATTCGTTTCTGGATGTTAAAATTCGGGAAGTCCTCTGCAAGCCCGCGAACTTTTGAGTTGCAGAAGCGAGTTTTGCAGAGTTTCAACGGGTAAAAATATGAAGATTGACGAGTCGCGTTTCATCGAATTTTATAAAATGAGCGGTAGCGGCAATGACTTTATCATCATTGACAATCGCGATCTTTCTCTGCAGATTATTGATCTGCCGGTTTTTGTTCGCCGGATTTGTCAGAGAAAGGTTTCCGTCGGCGCGGACGGTCTTTTTCTGATCGAACCGTCTGAAGTTGCAGATTTCAAGTGGCGTTTTTTTAATTCAGACGGCAGCATGGCGGAAATGTGCGGCAATGGAAGCCGCTGTGCGGCGCGTTTTGCATATTTAAACAGTATTGCCGGACAAAAAATGTCCATAGAAACGGAAGCCGGCATTGTTACCGCCGAGGTTTTTGACGATAACGTGAAGGTCCGCCTGACGGACCCATCCTTCCTGGAAATCGCCCGGGAAATCATGCTGGACGGCAGTCCGTATCTTCTGGATTTTATCGATACAGGCGTGCCGCACGCCGTTTCATTTGTGGATGATCTGGATACCTTTGCTGTTGTAGCGAGGGGACGGCAGATCCGCCGGCATGATGTTTTTCAGCCTAAAGGCACGAATGCCAATTTCGCCAGCGTGAGAGACCGGCAGACAATGAAAGTCCGTTCCTACGAGCGGGGTGTGGAAGATGAAACACTCGCTTGCGGCACCGGTGTCGTCGCCTCTGCTCTGGCCGCCGCCGGGCGAGGGCTTGTGGATTCACCGGTGGATGTCACCGTGCAAAGCGGCGAAATCCTGCGGGTGTATTTCACCCGCCGTGATGACCGTTTTGAGGAAATTTACCTTGAAGGAAAAGTGAAAATAGTTTATCAAGGACTCCTTTTTGAAGAGGCCTACAAGTAGCATCATTCTCTTTTCCCCGGCGGAACAAGAGGTTTTGTCCTCGCGGCCTTTTCATCATTCCATGCGGGCATGGCGTAGAATCCGGAAAGGTTTCAAGTTGCATTTTTTCGCGGGTTCAATCATTTTATTACCTGTGCAATCATATCAATCGGAGGTTTGAACAGTGCAGACTGCGGAGAGGTTAAAAAAAATCCCCCCCTATTTATTTATGGAATTGAGAAAAAAAATCAATCAGGCCAAAGCTGCGGGCGTGGATGTGATATCGCTTGCGATTGGAGACCCGGTGGAAGCCACTCCCAAGTCCGTCGTTGATGAATTGTGCCGCAGTGCAAATGACCCTCAAAATCACCGCTATCCTACCGATGAGGAAAAGGGAATGCTTGCTTTCCGAAAAGAAATTGCCCGCTGGTACGGGGAGCGGTACGGTGTCAGCCTGAATCCCGAAAATGAAATTCTTGGACTTATCGGTTCCAAGGAGGGCTGTCATCATTTTGTGCTGGCGCGCGTCAATCCCGGGGACGTTGTGCTGATGACCGACCCCGGCTATCCGGCGTATCGGTCCAGCATCCTGATGGGAGAAGGAGTTCCTTACAACGTTCCCATCCTCCCGCAGAACCATTATTTGCCGGTGCTGGAAGACATCCCCACGGACGTAGCCAGAAAAGCCACTGCGATGTTCCTGAATTATCCGAACAACCCGACCGGCGCCTGTGCAACAATGGATTTTTTAAACAAGCTGGTGGCCTTTGCGGGTGAATTTGATGTCGCTGTCTGTTATGACAACCCCTACAGTGAGATTGTATTTTCCGGTCAGGATCGTCTGAGTTTCCTGATGGCGCCGGGGGCCAAAGATGTCGGCGTGGAGCTGAATTCCCTCTCGAAGCCGTTTAATATGTGCGGCTGGCGGCTGGGAATGGCGTGCGGCAATCCCGATCTGATTGCCGGCATCAGCAAAGTGAAGGAAAACACCGATTCCGGGATCTTTAACGCGGTGCAGTATGCCGGGATTCAAGCTCTGCATAATGAAGCAGGCTTCATTGAGGAGATGCTCTCCATTTACGGAAGAAGACGTGAACTGGTTTTAAAAACACTGAAAAAAATCGGTATTCACTTCAATCCCCCCAAGGGGACTTTCTATTTATGGGTTCCTGTACCCGAGGGGATGACTTCACTGGAATTTACCAACCGTCTGTTCGACAAAACGGCTGTCGTCGTAGCGTCCGGAACGGCTTACGGTCAGTACGGAGAAGGTTTTGTGCGCATCTCGCTGACCGTGCCGGATGAGCGGTTGAAAGAGGCGATGGCGCGTATTGAGAAAGAGTTCAAATAATGGAAATGGGTATTTTGGGGCTTCCCCAGAGCGGGAAAAGCACCCTGTTTGAAATCATGACGGGAGTAAAAAGCGGTCAGTCGCACGAGGCGGTGGTGCGCGGACAGGCCTCCGTTCCAGACGAACGTTTCGACAAGCTTGTCGAAATCTACAAACCGGTAAAAGTATCTCCGGCCAAAGTCCCGTTCAGCGATGTGCATGCCGTAGGGGATCATCCGTGGGAAGCGATCCGCCAGAACCTGAGCGGCGCAGATGGCATTCTGCATGTGATCGACGGCTTTTCGCTGCCGGATGTTTCCCTGAGTCTCGATGCCTATCACAAGCTGGAAGATGAGCTGGTGCTTTCCGACCTGCTGATTATCGAAAAGAAACTGGAGCGGCTGGTAAAAATGTCCAGGAAGGCGGTTTCACCGCAGGAAGCTGCGCAAAACGACCTGTTGCCCAAGTTAAAAGACTGCCTGGAAGCGGGGAAACCCTTGCGAGCTGCGGGGCTGACTCCCGCCGAGGTGTTTACACTGAGAAGTTTTTCTTTCTGGACGATCAAACCCGAGCTGGTTGTTGTCAATGTGGCCGAAGACAATCTTTCCTTTGCCGAATCTTTTGCCCGGGAGGCGAACCTGCCGGAACCGGTCCTGGGCATCTGCTGCAAAATTGAGGCGGAATTGACCGGACTGGATGCTGCCGAACAAAAAGAGTTTCTGGATTCCATGGGGATTGCGGAACCGGCGTTTGGCCGAATTATCCGAACCGCTTTTTCTCTTCTGGGAAGGATATCTTTTTTTACCGTGGGTGAAGATGAAGTCAAGGCCTGGGTGATTCCTGTTGATACGAAAGCACCGAAAGCCGCCGGCGCCATTCACAACGATTTTGAAAGGGGCTTTATCAAGGCGGAGGTCATGTCCTATGAGGACTTCACCGCTCACGGCGGGTCCGCTGCCCGGGTAAAATCAGCCGGTCGTCTGCGCCTCGAAGGGAAAGAATACATCGTCCAGGACGGCGATATCATCAACTTCCGCTTCAATGTCTGAT
>CAYMYR010000032.1:25051-30463 GCA_964394715.1 uncultured Smithella sp. | reverse complement strand
TGCATTATCAGTATAAAGGAACCCTTTCGTGTAAGTCAAGGACAAACAGGAGCCCTGACGCACAACCGTTCAAAATGGTTTTGCAGGATCATTGAAAAACCGATAACAAACAATTTTATAGAAAAAAGCTGACAAAAGAAAAGCAAGCTAGAGTTTATACATTTTTTTTATTTCATTTTCCGCATGAAACCAGTCGGAAATGTCATCACCGGGCGCGCCTGTAATCATTCTCTCCTGGTAAAGTTCGTAAGCTCTTTTTTCAACTCTGTCGAGGAATTCCTGCAGGTCAGGCTTTTTTGTTTTCCTGGCAGTTGAAGCGACTTTCTTTGCTGTACTTTTTCGGGAGCTCTCTTTTTTTGCTGGCATAATCTACTCCTGATGTTTGATTAAAAAATGAAATTTATAAATAACATTTTTATCTTGAATTCGTCAATATGTTTTCATAATTTTACTTTTAAAAAGGATGAAAAACTGGTATAAATAAAAATTACTTCCTTATTTCATTTACATTTGAAAAATTTAATCGGGGAAATGACCCGGCTGCCAGGAATTCCTTGCGCAGCCTGAACTTACGGTTTATATTCATTCAAGTAAAAATTATTATCCATGCTTACGTAAACAAGAAGGTCAGCCGGTATGAGATTACAAAAGAGATATTGTTTCATGTTTACATTCACCATAATTTTTTTCGTATGTTTTTCTTCATTTTGTTTTGCGCAAATCGAGAGAGAAAAAGATGACGGATACACTGTGCCCTCTGAAATGAACATTTATACGGAAGATCCAGCAACAAAAGATGTAAGTGACAGCCCGGAGCAGACGATCCGGCGGCAAACAGCAATTGGGAATTTTCCGTCAAAGGACAAACCATGGTCCATCGAACTTTATGTAAAACGCTATTTCATAAGCCATACATCCTATGAATTCGGTAATCCGTATCCTCCGTTTCAGGAGCCTCTGAGCCGTCTGGAATTTCCCATGAACACGTGGTGGTTCGGGGGAGAGTTCAGAAGAAATTTTTCACGTTTTTCGGCAGGAGCGGAAGTATCGGCAACCGTTCCCATGGAATCTGACCTTTCGTTCAAGGATTCAGACTGGACCGACACGCAATATTTCTGGATCAAGGACATTTATTCAGAAGCGCAGTGCCGATTGCAGCCAAGCTATATGGCGAGAGTAGATGTTGATTTGAAAATTAGCGACTGGTTGAAATTGCCGGGGTGGTTCGACCTGCGTCCGGTTGCAGGAATCCGTTGGCAGTATTTGGAATTTTATGCCCATAACGGCGTCCAGATGTATCCGGCCCCCTGGAGCAATGACCCGCCGGAACCTTTGCCGGGGGACACCATCCATTTTAAACAGACCTACTGGCATTATTTTCTGGGAATTAAGGCGGTTTACAATATGGAAAAACATATCCGGTTCCCGCGTCTGAAAGTGATTTGCCAGCTGGATTGGGCCTATGTTGACGGAAACAACAGCGATGAACATCTGATCAGGGGAGACGGTGGGGCCCGTATGACCTATGATAGAACCAGAGGGGGCGCCTTGCATGCATCTGTCGGCCTCAAAATCGGATTGACCGAAAATGTCAGCGCGGGCTTTGAAATGGACTATATTCGAATCCGCTCCACAGGTTCGCATCAATGGCAGCATGATGTGTATGGCATCGATCAAAGCTGGGACAACGGAGTGAAAGTATGGTCGGATCAGGCCGCCTTATTGATGAATGTGGAGTATCGTTTCTGATTTTGAACTTGGACTAGATATATGATACAAGTTCGCGTCAATTTAAAGATGACCAGCGTCGTCTGTGGAAAATGAAAGGGGAAAGCAAATGGAACTCAAAGACATTAAAAAGGTGCTCATTCTGGGTGCAGGTACCATGGGCCAGCAAATTGGTTTTGTGTGTGCCATGCACGGATACCATGTGACTTTTTACGACCTCTCGGATGAAATATTGAGTCAATCCTTAAAGCGCATCGAAAAACTCGGATCTTCATTTTTTGTGCCCATACGAAGAATAACCATAGAGCAACTCAGAGAAATTATGGGCCGCATCACCACCACTTCGAATCCGGAAGAAGCTGCGAGAGAAACTGATTTGATCAGCGAATCCGTGCCCGAGGATCCGGAAATCAAGGCAAAAGTTTTTGCACAGTTCAATAAACTGTGTCCTGAACGCACAATTTTTACCACCAACACATCGCTTCTCATGCCTTCGAAATTTGCCGCGGCTACAGGCAGGCCTGAAAAGTTAATAGCGCTTCATTTCCATGATGTGCGTACCACCAATATCGTTGATGTTATGCCCCACCCGGGTACAGACCCTTCAGTTACAGTGTTAGTACGGGATTTTGCCGTGAGTATCGGCCAGATTGCGATCATGCTTCACCGTGAAAACAACGGATATGTTTTTAACGCAATGCTTTCAAGTATTTGTACGGCAGCGATGACGCTCGTGACCACAGGCGTCGCCAGTATTGAAGACGTTGACAGGGCGTGGATGGGGGTTATGCGTATGCCGATAGGTCCCTTCGGTATGATGGACCAGATGGGCCTTAAAACGGTGTGGCATGTCAACGATTACTGGGCCCGCAACACGCAGGATATTCCAGCCAACCAGATGCAGGCAAATGCGGATTTTCTGAAACAGTATGTGGACCGGGGTGAGCTTGGAGCCAAGACAAAAAAAGGATTTTATACCTACCCGAATCCTGAATATGCAAAAGCTGAATTTCTTTCAGGGATGGCGGCAAAGTAGAGCTTTCAAACCGGAAAAGCTCTCTGCTGCTTTCGAAAGTTTAAAAAAGGTCTGCCCGGTATTGAAATTTTCGTGATGATCCTGCGATCATGATGATGGATGCATATGCTGTTGCATGCCGGTTCAACAAGGTATGCAGCAGCAGTATTTGACCGACGCAATGGAAAATCGATGATTATTCCTTCATGCTTCCCCCTTCTATGTGCTGTGTTCAAAAACTTCATTTTATGATATATTTTATTCAGCGTTGAATGAAAATTGCGAAGTGAAATTGATTTTTCTGAAAAGACTGCTTCTCCCTAATCAATTTTTGATCAGGGAACCCATTTCAAAGGGAGGGTAAGAAATGAAAAAGTCATTATTTGTGACAGTTGTTATGATGGTCATGTTCATTATTCCAATGATGTCAAATGCAATGGCGCCCCCTCCGCCTCCTTTCCTGTTTCCGCTGCCTCCGCCCATACCGTTTATCGCGCCGCCTGAACTCATTATCATTCCGGATACTGATATCTATGCGGTTCCTGAGTTTGAAGATGACCTGTTTTTCCACCAGGGATGGTGGTGGAGACACTGGAATGGTCGCTGGTACCGTTCGCAACGGTATGACCGTGGATGGGATTATTATTCCGGTCATCCCGCCTGGTTTGAGATTGTACCACCTTACTGGAGAGATAATTACAGGAGCCGCAGATGGGGTGACCGCCCCTGGAACCCTCCGCATATTCATCATGGCGATCTTGACAGGCACTGGCGAGAGGGCCACGGGCGTGATGACCGTGGCTGGGGACCTTCCGATCCCAGGAGACGTCCGAGAGGTGGTCCGGATGGTCGTCATGGCGGTCCGGATGGTGGCCCGGATGATGGTCCGGGTGGTCCGGGTGGTGGTCCGAGGTAGCATGACCTTTTCTTCTCTAATGGGATTTTATACAAGTATTGACAGATATGCTGCATGAAGATTCCGGATGGTTTAAAAGGAGATACACTATGCTCAAGAAACTGATCTGCAGCTATATCACGCTGATCGCTATTGCGATGATGCTGGTGCCCGCAGCCATTGCTTCCGACATTCCGGCTGATGTGGAAAAAATACTTCAGGAGATTCGACAGGACCGGCCGGTACCTGCACTTCCCTGGCTGAAACGCACCAAATCTGTCAATGTTGGCTGTGCCTATTATCGCGGCAACTATAATAGTATTAATGTGACGGTCGAAACACATCCTGACAGTAACCGTGTGGCCTCCGTTTTGCTGCAGATTCCCGGTGAGGATCGGACGAAGCAGGTCCTTCCAGCCGTCAAGCGTGTTATCGGCCCGCCCCGCCACAGCAGTCCGAAAAAATCCCAGTATAGCTGGGAGTGGCCTAAATACCGCAGTGCTTCGGTTCATTACACAAGCGTTGGAAAATCCGGCGAAGGGTTTACGATTGTCTCTCTTTTTTACCAGTAGCTCAATGACCGTCCAGGGTGCCCCAGGTTTATGCAAAAGGCCCGTAAAAAAGTTTAATCCTGACTACCGAGGGGATGATTAAAGGGAAAGTTACCTATGGAAAAAGCAAAAGAGAAAAAATGCTCCTCCTGTGGAGAATTGATGGGGCCTGAAGACGCCTTTTGCAGGAATTGCGGAAGCCGTTTTACAGAAGAAACCGGCTTGGAAAAATGTTCTTCCTGCGGAAAGCCTATGGAACCAGGTGCTGTCTTTTGCACGAATTGCGGAAATCGATCTGAAAAAAGAGAAGCAGGCGATTCTGGAGGAGCATCTCTGATCCTGTCACAGCTTGCAGCATTGGCCAATGAATTCCTTACGGTCCGTGAGGTGAGTCCGGTATGGTTTGAATTTTCTTCACAAACAGGCTCGCAAGCACCTTTCCAGAAGGTCAGTATCCAGTATGATGCGGTCGTTCAACTGGAGCCGGAAAAGAAGCAGTTGACGTTTTGGGAAAAGATGGTGGAGAGTTCTGTCGGAACGAACGCTGGAGTTTTCAGCGAAGTGAAAGTTCAAAAAGGGATCGGGGTTGACAAAAAAATCCACGGTCAGCTTTTATTAGGAGGAAAATACGGTTTTGAATACGGCAAACTTCGCGAGGTTGTGAAAACCATTGCCGAGGAGCAGGGCTGGCAATTCAAAACGGTCATCTTGAAACCCAAAATGAATGTGGCTTCGGCAGATATGAATTCGCGAAGAAGCATACCCCTGCAGAAGATTTTGCTGGCAGTTCTCTTTCTTTTCGTCATTGCGGCTCTGGGAACAGCCGGTTATCTATTTTTTGCAGATCGGTCGAAATCTGCCACTTCGCAAACAGAGAACGTGAGGAGTGATTCAAATCTTGCTGAAGACCCTGATCGTCCGGGGAACGAAAATCAGATGTCATCCGAGGAACCCAGGATCCTTCAAAAAGGTGGCACGGTTGCCGGCGGCAGACCGTTTGTTATAACAGACAGGGATGTTTATACTTACGGTGAGAGAATAAAAGTATATTATTACAATGCCCCGGGTTATTCCAGAGACTGGATCTGCATCGTTCGGGCGGGTTCGTCCCGTACGGCGGCGGGGAATTATAAATATATTCCCAGGGGAGGGCGGGGCGTTCTGAGTTTCAAGTCTCCTCGCCCGGGAAAATACGAAGCCCGTGCCTACTACAGCTACAGTCC
>CAYMYR010000032.1:0-24951 GCA_964394715.1 uncultured Smithella sp. | reverse complement strand
TTTTTTTCTAAAATTTTCTTGACTTAACTTGTCTGTTTGGTCATATAGAGCGACGTTTTGCCGATGTGAATTTCTTCAACTGGAGTATAAATGATGGCGATTAACAGGAATTGGTTGATGGCGATATTGGTCATGCCGATGGCGGTTATGCTTCTGTTTCCCGGGGCGGTCTGGGGAGGATTGTGGATAGGGGCGCAGGGCGGTCCGCGCTATATCCCCAATGCAGACATGGTGCAAAGGACCAGCTGGAACTTTGAGAAGACTTATGAGAATGTCAAGTTCGACGTCAACGTCACTGGCGGGTTGACGGTCGGTTATGATTTTATCAATCAGGGGTTTCTGGGACGGGACTGGCCGTTCTGGATGAAATATTTCGGTGTGATGCTGGATGTAACTTATGAAAACCTGAGTTTCGATCAGCAGGTAGTAATGGTGAGAGAGCAGAGAAATCTGTATCATTTAGATACCGGTCCAAAAAATTATCCTGCATACATATCCGGTGGCAGCAGCAGTATGGTTGCTTTTTCTCCTATGGTCTCTTTGAAATATGGATTTCTTCCGAACGCGGAGAATCCATTCGGCCGCCTGCAGCCTTATGTGGGAGTGGGGCCGGGGTTTGTTATCAGCAACCCGGAGATCAACGGCTGGGCCACAGAGGAAAAAAATAAATTGGACGTCGCTCTTGTGGTGGAAACCGGACTCCGTTACATGATCTTTCGGAACGTTTCCCTGGATGCGGCATTCCGCTACCGTACAATTTTAACCAAATTCGGCAACAGTTATTACGTGCCGGGTGTGTCCGGAGTGATTGACCTGGATTGGGATCCTCACTTGTTCAACGCTCTTTTCCGTTTGTCTTATCATTTTTAGCATTGAAGGAATTCATCGGAACATTTCAGGAGCAAATGCGCACGATGATAAAAACCTTCTTCTCTTGTTGAAACATTGAAACAACCCTAAAAATATAGCTCATGGATTCCAGCAGATGGGATCCATGAGCAGCGTTTTCCGAACCAAAAGGGCAGACCATGCGCCGATCGGATCGTCTTCACGTTCAGGGTTCATGTTTTATCTTTCACCCGATTGACGAAAATAAAAGTTGTCAGGATGTAATTGTCAGTCATCATATCCATTATCTGTCAAAATTACATTGACACGTCCCCTGATTCTTCATATATTAAAAATAGTTTAATGAAATCAAATAAAAACAGCCGTTAAAGTCCTTCATCACAAAGTGGCTGCAAGGACAATATGACGAAAAAAGTAATAAAAAGAGAAGGCAGCACACTCCCTAATCTCCATATGCACAAGAGGGAGGAGATAATGCTTGAGAAAAGCGATGAGCTGTATCATCTTCTGGCCGACCACATGAAAGATCATGTATGGCTTTTTGATCTGAAATTGAATATCAAATACGTAAGCCCTTCCGTGGAAAAGTTAACGGGATACGATTTAGACGAACTCCGGAATATTCCGTTCGAGAAGCTTCTGACGAAAAAATCTTTTGACAAAGCAATGAAATTCTTTTCTGCCGAGATGGCAAAGGCGATGGCAGCCCCTGCCGATTATATTTTAAAGAGATCCCTGGAGCTTGAATTGTGCAGCAGGGATGGCCTCATGATATGGACAGAGAACACCTTCAGCTTTATCAGGGACGAACACAGGAAACCGGTTTCCATTCTCTGCGAGGGCAGGGATATCACTGATCGAAGGCGTGCGGAAAAGGCGTTACGGGAGAGTGAGGCGCGGCACAGACGAAGCGAAGAGCGTTACCGGAATATCCTCGACAATATGGAGGAAGCCTATTACGAGGTTGACCTGAAAGGAGACCTGACGTTTTTCAATGCCACGGCAATGACCAATCTCGGTTATTCCAATGATGAGATGATGGGCATGAATTTCCGCAAATACGTGGACAAGGAGAACGAACAGAAAGTTTTTGAAGCTTTTCACCGGGTTTTTGTAACCGGAGAGCCGTCCAAGGGAGTGGATTGGGAGTTGATCAGCAAAAACGGCGAGAAGAAACCGATAGAAAGCTCCATATCCCTGATGAAGGACGCAAACGGCAATCCTGTTGGTTTCAGGGGAATCATACGGGACATTACGGAGCGCAAGCGGGCGGAGGAGGCACTGCGGGAAAGTGAGCGGAAGTTCCGCAGCCTTACCGAAACCGCTCAGGATATTATTCTAACCATCGATATGAAAGGGATCATCACCTACGCCAACCCTGCGGCTGCATCCATGGCCGGAAGAAATGATCTTGTTGGAAAGGTCTTGAGGGATTTCATTTCTCCCGAGGTTGTCAATCAGCACCTGGAAATGCTTGATAAACACCGCGGAGGATTCACCGGGACCATGTCTTATGAATCGCAAATTCCTGCCCGGGATCATGACGGCCTGATTTACTTTGATGTGAAGTCAACCACTCTTTTTTATCACGGCAAACCGTCCGGAGTACTGATTATTGCCCGGGACTCGACTGAACGCAAACGGACAGAGGAGCAAATCCGGTTGCTGGCCATTGTCGATACACTCACCGGATTGTTTAACAGGAGAGGTTTTATCACCCTCGCTGGGCAGCAGCTGAAGACGGCTTATCGGACTGAAAAAAAACTGCTGCTTTTTTTTATTGATCTCGATGGACTCAAAGTGATTAATGACACCTATGGTCACGAAGAAGGCGATCGTGCACTGCAAAAAACAGCCATGATTCTTAGGCAAACCTTTCGGGAGTCTGATATTATCGGCCGTCTTGGCGGAGACGAATTTGCCGTTTTAGTTGTTGATGATGACGAACTGCAAAAAAATATATTAAAACGTCTGAAAGAAAGGATCAAAGAAGAAGGTGACGCTTCAGATGTTTCGTATAAAATTTCCATGAGTATCGGTGTTGCCGAATATGATCCGTCCAGGCCCTGTAAGGTTGAGGAGTTGATGTTCGAGGCGGACCGGTTAATGTATATTCAGAAGAAAGAGAAAAAACAGGCAGGGGAATATCCCGTTTGATTTTTTATTTTTACGATACGAGTCTCAGCATTTACCGGAAATGAAGTTCATTTGTTTTTCGATCTCTTCGGAGGATAAATTGACGAATTCTACGCCTGCTTCATAAGACTCGTCCGTGAAGATGGTTTTGATCCATTTTACTTTTCCAATGGCCGTTATCTTATTGCACAGATCTTTCAATGTGAAATCGATCTTAAGGAGAGAATCGACCGGTAAAAAATAATTGACCTGAATTTTCGTGCCAAGAACGGAGACATCCCTGCTCTGGCCCAGCACAACTTTCCCTTTGGAATTTGTTTCCCCGTCGGAAACGATCGTAATGGTAACCTGATTATTTTTCTTCAGCCTTTCAACCCTTCTTTTTTCGTCCATAAAAACTTGTTCCGGTTGTTTATCCTATATAATTTCAATGTTTAACGTTCTGTAAGCAAGCGGATTTATCCCTAACCCTTCTTGGTCTTTCTAACGACTTTCCCCGTTCCTGTAGCGAACAGGTTGGATAGTTCCTTCTCTTCAATCCAATATCTCCGGCCGACTTTCACGGCCTTCAGCTTTCCCGACCGGACGTAGCCCCTGACGGTAAATTTACCAACCCCGATCTTTTCCGCAATACCGTCGATGTCATAATAGGTCTTGCCTTCGATCTGTAATGTAGCCATGATAGACTCCTCCACCGTTCTTCAATCTTTTAATTGCGGTATCTGTGGTTTTGACAGATGACTTTATGTTAACACGGCAGATTGTTTACCGGTTCACCATAGGTCCAGCATGGCTTGACATCCATACTGACAACCCTTTCATTTCCCTTGTGGTATTCCACCTCGAGTGCGACAAAACAGGGGTCGTCTTCATCGGCCGCAATACTGAAATCAACCTTAAACGGTTCATCCGGGTACATCCGACTGATCTTTTTTACTCTGTCATTGAATGCAATGTAAGTTTCTTCAGACTGAAATCTCTTATCCGTTTTTCTTCCGTATCGGGTGATAAAAGAAGTCATGTCCATGTATAACTGAATGACCGTCATCCTGACCAATTCGCTACTGCTCTTCACTCCATTTAATCGCCAGATTTCCATCGAACCCCCCTCTGCTCTCTCCATATTTATTGTTATATTCCCTTTCCGCTTGCGCTAATCTTTTTCTGGCTACATCCAGGTTGCTTTTCCATTCCCTGATCATCTTCCTGTTGATTTCCGCCAGGTCGAAGTCCCTTTTTGTGGGGCAAGAATACCTACTGTAAAACTGATCTATCGCCTCATAAACCCTGATGACCTTTTCAATGTACTGGATATTGACTTCCCGATCACTGATTAAAGACTTCTGAATTTCCTTGCTGTCTTTAAGCTGAACAAAGAGCATGATCCCCTCCCGCAGAATTTATTGAAAATGTCCGTCTAATCGTCTGACAATTTTGGCCTTCTTTCAGGTCTCTTCGAATATTCCGCTCTGTATGAGGGGGAGGCTTTGTTTGTCCCTGTACATTTCGTCATATTCCCTTTTTGCCTGAGCAAGCCTTCCCCGGGCTAACGCTAAATTGCTTTTCCATTGACTGACTATCTTCCGGTATTCATCAGCCTTTTCTCTTTCCGCCCGGCCAGGATAGCTTCTGTAGAGCTTTTCCATCTTTTGATAGGATTCGATAAGCATCTCATTAAAGCGTACATTTTCTTCCCGGTCTCTGATTGAAGCCTTATGGATTTCCCGTCTGGTTTCTTTGAAGAACATAATACCCCCTCTCATTTATCTTGAGCTATGCTCTACCTTCCTCTTTCTTCTCCCTTTATCATCATTCATCCATTATAAAATGTTTTATAAATTGGTATTTAATTCTCACAAACTATCAATCAGCATTTGTAATCATCAATTGTTTTATAAGATAAATATATCAAATATTATTTATTACATTTATACTTTAATTATATCATTATTATTTTGTAATGCAATAATTATTTTAATCTATTTTATATGTATTTTTACATATAAAATACTTAAAGATATTATGAACGCTCCCAAACTGTCATGAATTCCCCGGATTCAGATGGCAGGGCATCGATGGCAAGGAGAGAGGCATCAAAAGAATGATCTGATATAAATGTTTTCTTGATTCTTCATGATAACACTGTTATAATAACATTGTTATTTTTATAAGATGAGGTGATCATGCCTAAAGCGCCCATGACCCGAGAAGAAATAGACAACACCAGGGCAAGGATTCTGGATACCGCTCTCGAAATTATCATCACGGAAGGATTTAACAATTTAAGTGTACGGAAAATAGCTGCCCGTTTGGGTGTCACGGCCACAACGATTTATAATTATTACACCAATAAAAATGAAATCAATCTGATGATCAGGATACGCGGTTTTGAGAAGCTCTATGGCCTTCTGAAAAAACACGCGGATCCGTTTCATGACATTGAAAGCAAAATAAAAGCGCTGGTTCTGGCTTATATTGAATTCGGACTGAACAATCCCAGTTACTACGATATCATGTTCAATCTGCACACTCCCAAGTATCTCGACTACGTGGGCACGGAAATCGAACCTCTCGCGTATACAGAAAAACAGAATGCGTTGAAATGCCTTTCTCTTTTTACGGAAACCATCGGCGCATACCTTCCAATGAAGGGAAAGAGGAAGAATCATTTCATTTTATATCAGGTCGTTAAATTCTGGGCAGATCTTCACGGTTTGGTTACACTGACAAACAGCCGCCTGTTCCACGAAGTGCTGGATGATGTGGACGTTTTCATCAGGCAGCGAACTTCAGATATGATCGAAAATATCATAAAAATAAAAGCAGATTTCACGGATGGGTAGAAAGCTTATTTAAACACAATCCATGTGATGACGGGGAGGCATTCCATGCAGACAGCAACACTAAAAATATCTAAAAGTAATACCAATACACTGGCCAATCTTTTTTTAAAATTCTTTGCTTTGAATTTCAATAATCGCCCGTCATTGAAAAAGTATCTGAAGGGTGATGACGGTTGGCTGAATTTCACCTTCGGCATCAAAACGGAAAGTGGCAGCATGGAGCAGGCCATGCAATTTGAAAACGGGAAAGTCATTGTTTTAAAAAATATCCCTTCCCAAATGGACGCCCAACTTATCTTTGCCGATGAAAACGCCGTCAAGGAAGCCGCCACAAAACCTCCAAACAGGTTAATGCTGGCCCTGATGGAAAACAGAATCGTCATGAATGGCAATCTTGGTTATCTGCAATTAATTAACTTTTACCTTTCGCTTCTTTTAAAACATATCCATATCGCTAAACTGAAAAAAGAAACAAAAATGGAAAATCGAAAATACGATGCCGGAGCCGCCGCAAGAAACAGCATTGATTCCAGGAAACTGCGGCAGATCAAGGCCGGCTCTGTCGATCCCGGTGTCAGGTGTTTACCAGAACCGTATCTTTCGGAATATTCCCTGCATGACTTCCCCAGGTTAAAGGATTATCTGGATATCCATTTAAAGACCCGTCCGGCAATATGCCATGAGCGGGCGGAGATCCTGACCAGATGGTACAGGGAAAACGGGTTTGAAACCGATAAAAACGGCAAACCTGCCGTTGCCGAACTCCGTCAGGCACAGGCATTCAAGTATCTGATGGAAAACAGAAAACCCATCATCAGAAAGAATGACTTGATTGCCGGAACCAGCACCACAAAAGAAATAGGGGTCATTATCTATCCGGATGCTCACGGCACGATGATCTGGGGAGAACTGCTGACCGCACCGTACAGACCGCTCAATCCCTATGATGTGACTGACGAAACCGTGGATGTTCTCCACAACAGGGTGTTCCCTTTCTGGCTGCATCGCAACTTTCGTCAATGGGTAAGGGAAAAGAAAGATTATCCGCTTTGTCAAAAACTCGACGAGCGATTTGCCGCCTGCTTTTTATGGAAAACGGTTGCATTGTCGCACACCATTTTAAATTATCCTGAAATACTGAAGATCGGCACAAAAGGCATCATCGTGAAGATTGACAGGGAAATGGGAGAGACTCCGGGATCAGAAAAACAAAAGCTCGATTCACTTCTGGCGATGAAAATCACCCTTGAGGGAATCAATGCCTATGCAAAAAATCTTTCCGTTGAGGCCGCGCGTCTCGCGAAACAGGAAACGGATCCCTGCCGCAAAGATGAATTGATCCGTCTGGCCGATATCTGCCGGCGGGTTCCGGAGAATCCCTGTGTCACACTTGATGAAGCCGTCAATGCGATGTGGATCATCTGGGTCGGGGTGCACATGGAAAACACCAATGCAGGATTTTCGCTGGGACGGCTGGATCAATGGCTGCAGCCTTATTTTCTGGCCGACATGGAAAAACTTGCCGGTGAAGAAGAAAAACGACAATACATAAAGCACGCCATTGAACTGATCGGCTGTTTTTACATGCGCTGTACGGACCACCTGCCTTTAATACCGGATATCGGCAACTACCTGTTCGGTGGCAGCTCCTCCGATCAGGCCATCACCCTCGGCGGTGTGACGCCTGACGGTGAAGACGCGGTCAATGACATGACCTATATCTTTCTGAAGGTCACGGAAATGCTCTCCATCCGGGACCCCAATGTCAATGCCCGCTACAACAAAGGAAAGAACAGCGAATCTTACTTGAAGCGGCTTTGTGAGGTCAATTTAAACACCACGGCCACTCCCTCCATCCACAATGACGAGGCTGTCATGGCGTCCCTTGCGGAATTCAACTATCCGGCCCAACATTTGCGGGACTGGTCGGCGACAGGCTGCGTCGAGCCCACACTCTCCGGCCGGCACATCGGACACACCAATTGCATGATGTTCAACATGGTGGCGGCCCTGGAGATGGCTCTGAATAACGGATGGCATCCATTGATGCGATGGAATGTAGGACCCAAGACCGGCGATATCGAAGCCGGTGATTTTCAGGACTATGAATCGTTCTTCAATGCATTTGCGGCGCAGCTTTGCTTTCTGGCCGATCAGACCTGTGGATACAACAATCTTCTGGGAGAGGCTCACCAGGTGTTGCGCCCGACCCCTTTTATCTCCGCCCTGATCGAAGGTCCGATGAAAAGCGGCAGGGACGTTACCAAAGGCGGTGCTCTCTACAATTCGTCGGGGACCGCGTGCATCGGTCTTGCCGACATCACCGATTCGCTGATGATTATTAAAAAATTTGTGTTCGAAGAAAAGAAGGTTTCTTTCCAGGAACTGCGAAAAGCCGTTAACGCCAACTTCAAAAATGATCCTGCCCTGCTTGCCTTGATCAAAAACAAGGCCCAACTCTTCGGATCCGGTGACCCGGAGGCCCTGGCGACAGCCAACAGAGTGGCTAAACTTGCCCACGACTGCTTCGGGGAACATACGAATTACCGCGGCGGCAAATACACGGCTGGATTCTGGTCCATGTCAAACCATGTCGCATTCGGCACTCTTACCGGAGCACTTCCTTCGGGAAGACTCGCGGGCAAAGCCTTTACGCCGGGGTTGACTCCTGAACCGCATGCATCCAAAAGCATTCTGGACAACATCCGCGATGTTGCCGGACTGGATCCAAAAAGCATGAACAACAATATCGCCTTCAACGTGAAAGTTGTGCCGGCCGCGAATGAAACGCACCAGAGAATCGTGGACAATATCTATTCCTATGTGAAGACATACTGCGACCTCGGCGGAATGCAGATGCAGTTGAATGTCGTATCGTCAAAAACACTCAGAGACGCCATGGAGCATCCGGAAAACTATCAAAATCTCCTGGTCCGCATATCCGGATACAACGCATACTTCGTGACACTCAACAGGGACATGCAGATGGAATTGATCGAAAGAGCGGAGTTTGGCATATAGATATAAAAAATACTTATAAAAGAAGGCGAAATGAAAATCCCGTTTATTCTGGAAATCAAAGGCAACAGCCTCGATGACGGGCCGGGTATACGGTCTGTCGTGTTCTATAAAGGATGCCCTCTGTCCTGCGTGTGGTGCCACAACCCGGAAAGTAAAAAGGCCGTAGCGGAAATATCCTTTGACGCCAAATTGTGCATTGATTGCGGCGTCTGCAGGGAGGTTTGTCCTGAAAAAGCACTTGATCGGAATAATTGTTTTTACATTGACAGAAGGAAATGCACGCTTTGCTATCTGTGCGTTGACTCCTGTCCGTCCGGAGCGTTGGACAGGGTGGGAAAAGCAATGACGGTAAACGACATTATGCAAAAGATCCTCCCGGACAAACCATTTTTCGAAACATCAGGCGGGGGAGTGACCCTGTCCGGAGGTGAGCCTACTCTATTTATGGAATTTACATCCCGACTTCTGCAGTCACTAAAGCAGCATAACATTCACACGCTTCTGGAAACCTGCGGTTACTTTGATATGGACATGTTTATGGACATGCTTTACCCGCATCTTGATGCAATCTATTTTGACATAAAAATCATCGACAGTGTCGCCCATAAAAAATACTGTGGACGGTCCAACGATAAGATACTTGATAATTTCAGCCGGATTACCCGAAAAGCGAAAAAAGACAATAAAGTGCTTTTTCCGCGTATACCGCTTGTTCCTGATATGACCGATACGGAAGCAAACATGAAAGCAATCGCGATGTTTCTGAAAAGCGTGGATGTTACCGAAGCCTCACTGCTGGCCTATAATCCGTTGTGGCATGAAAAAAGCGACAAAATCGGCGTGGATGATCCATATAAAAAAAGCAAAGCCATGACTTCTTTTGGGGATAAACCTGTTCTGGAAAAATGCAAAACCATATTGATGGAGGCCGGAATATCCGAAATCAACAGTTAATGGATGATAAACAGAATGATCGGGAGGACAATGAATGGAAACAGCAGATAAAATCGCCCAGCCGGTTCTGGTGACCGGTGCAACCGGGTTTATCGGAAGAAGAGTCGTTCATAAACTGCTGCAAAAAGAAATCGATGTGAAAGTACTGGTCCTTCCTAACGAAGTGATTCCATCGGAATGGGCAGGCAAAGTCAAAACGGTGTGCGGCAGTATATCGGATCCCCGTTCTGTAGAGGAAGCCGCCGCCGGAGCGGAAACGATCATTCACCTGGTGGCGATTGTTACAGACTGGGGAGACGAAAAGAAATACTGGGAGGTTACGGTTCAAGGCAGCCGCCTGATTTTTGAACAGGCGGTGAAAAACCAGGCCCGCGTGGTTCTTGCCTCAAGCATAGCTGTCTACGGTGACTATATTCACTCTCAAGCCTGCCCTGAAGACACCCCCTACGGGAGAACATTGGGTCCCTACAGCAGAACCAAGCAGGCCCAGGAAAAGCTCGCCTGGGAATACTTTAAGAATAAGAGCATGAAGCTTTCCGTAGTTCGTCCGGCAAATGTCTATGGACCGGGTTCCGGCCCGTGGCTACACGACGTCATAGATGTCCTTCAAAGCGGATCTCCCGGTCTTATCTCCGGAGGGGAAATGAATGCGGGGCTTGCTTATGTTGACAATGTGGCCGATGTTCTCATTCTGGCCGGGTCAACCGAAAGGGCCATCGGAAGAGTGTATAATGCCTGTGACGGATTGGACGTTACATGGAAAAAATATTTTACGGATCTCGCCAATATCATTGGAGTGGGAAATCCGAAGAGCCTTCCCGCACCACTGGCAGCAATCGGAGCCTATCTGATGGAAGGGATATATAAACTGTTCGGCATTCAGAAACGTCCGCTCATTACCCGGGAGGCTCTGAATCTGGTCGGTTCGGATAACCGAATTCCCAATGACCGGATTAAAAATGAACTGGGTTACACACCACAGGTGTCCTATGCTGAAGGACTGAAGAGGATCAGAGAGTATATTGATCAAAAAATGAGAAAATGAGGTGAACGATCATGGCTTACTTTTCCGGGAAACTCGCTTTTATTACCGGGGGATCAAGCGGCATTGGTCTGGCAACGGCAAATCTTCTTGCAAAGCAGGGATGCCGTCTTGTCCTTTTCGCCAGGGGGCAGGATTCGCTGGACAAGGCATGCCGGACCATTGAAGCAGGAATAAATAAGGCCTTTCAGCGCGTTCAATCCATCTCCATGGATGTCGCAAATGATCATGATGTGCAGCAAAAAATCAGAACCGCCGTCGAAAAGTTCGGTATCCCTGATCTGTTGATTAACAGCGCCGGCGTCAGTTCCGCAGGCTGTTTTGAAAACCTTTCCTATGACCAGTTTGACCAGTGCATGAAAATCAATGTCTATGGCACGAGAAGCACCGTCAGCGCCATCCTGCCGTATATGAAACAAAAAGGCAGCGGACATATTGTCAATATTTCCTCCATGGCAGGACTGATCGGCATGTTCGGCTACAGCTCGTACTGTACGACAAAATACGCTCTTGTGGGTTTTACCGAGTGCCTGCGCGGTGAATTGAAGCGATATAACATTAAAGTAACTCTTGTCTGCCCTCCGGAAGTGAAAACACCGTTTGTAGAAAAAGAAGCCGCATCGCTTCCTCGTGAAGCACGGGTAGTTAAATCATTTGCGGGTTTACTGACACCTGAAGGGGCGGCCAGGGCGATTGTCCGTGGTGTGAAAAGCGGGAAATATCTCGTTGTGCCGGGCATTATGGCCAAATCCCTGTACTTCTGGCATCGTGTCAGCAACGGTTTTTTGACGCGCATGCCATCGGACCTGATTGTTAAATTGGTGGCCTGGCGGTCGGGAAAATAAAATCAACACTCTGACCGGGGTGACTCTTTTGAGTATACGCCGGATACGGTTTTTCTCTGATGCAATCCATGGATAAAAGATTTATAATGTCTTTCAATGAACGTATTTGACAGGCGGGAGATCATTTGGCAATGAATATATTTTTTGAATCCGCAGCAGGCATGAAAAAGCCGTACATGGAATCTCTCCAAAGTCTTTTAAGGCAATTCCAACCTCCATTTGCTTCCGGTGACAGTGTTGGAATTAAGCTCCACTGGGGTGAGCGGGGCAATAAAGGTTATCTGCCTCCTGACTACGCGAAAGAAATTGCCGGCTGGCTGATCTCGAAAGGAGCAAAACCTTTCGTTTTTGATACAACAGTGCTCTATTCCGGCGGCAGGCACACGGCGGTTGATTCTCTGAAAGCAGCCTCCGACCATGGTTACACGCCTGATTTTCTCGGATGCCCGTTGATCATCGCCGACGGCGTGGATGGACGGGATGTCGTCTCGATTCCGGCGGGATACAGGCATTTTAAGACCGTTCAGGTCGGATCGGTCTTCGACCGGGCGGAGGGATTTGTCATCTTTTCCCATTTCAAAGGACACATGGTTTCTTTGTTCGGCGGCGCGATCAAGAATATATCGATGGGATTTGCGTCCCGGGCCCAGAAGCAGCGTATGCATTCCGATTATCATCCGGTTCTGAATAAGAAAAATTGCACCCGTTGCGGTATCTGTGTTGAGATTTGCCCGACAAAAGCGGCAAGCATGACTGAACCCGGTTATCCTCAATATGATTTGAAAAAGTGCATCGGATGCGCTCAGTGTATTGCCATGTGCGGGGAATCGGCCCTAAAGATCTTTTGGGACTCGGATATAAAGGTTTTTCAGGAGAAGCTGGTTGAAACGGCGGCGGCCGTCTGGAAAAAGATTCAGGGAAAGACCGTTGTCATTAATGCCCTGCTGAACATCACCGCGGAATGCGACTGCCTGCCGGGAAAGAATCCCATCATTGGCCGGGATCACGGGTTTATAGGCGGCGATCACCCCGTGAAAGTGGATGAGGAATCCCTGAAGATGACGGGAGCGGAAATCTTTGAGAAAGTCCATCCGGGAATTCCGTGGCAGCATCAGTTTTCATACGCCAGGGAGATCGGATTCATCGGTTGAACTAAGAATCGTAATCTAAATCAATGCTAAAGTTTGCCGGTGTGTGCGGTACAATATTTTTATAAAAAGCCATAATGATTTGCATGTCTTTTCTCATATTGCCACTGGGATAAACGATTTTACCCACACCTGCTTCTTTCTTCTTATAATCTAAATATCCCAATGCCACGGGAACATTCGCTAAAACAGCAACATGATAAAAACCTGTTTTCCATTTACTGCTCAAAGAACGAGTGCCTTCAGGTGTTACCAGCATGACCAGATTGTCGTGTACTTTAAATAAATCTGCCATTACCTGTACCATGCTGGGCCGTTCCTCCCCCTCTTTTTTAGGACGGCGGTCAATGCCGATACAACCGAGTGCACGGGCAAACGGGCCATAAGGAAAGCGCATATAACTGCGTTTAATGGTAAGTTTTACAGGAACGCCCATTTTAAGAAAACCAAGGCGAGTGTAAAGAAAATCCCAATTACTGGTATGGGGGGCGGCAATCATCACGCATTGCTTAACATCTGGAGGCAGACCATTTTTGACCGTCCAGCCGCTGAGAGTTAATACGACATGGGCGAAAAGTTTCGTTAGCATAATAAAAGACCATCATATTTTTGGGTGTAAAAAATTTTGAAGTATACGGGTTTTACCGGTACTGCAAATCCGTGGTCGGTTATTTCCATTTATCACCTGATTACCATCTATCAATGTACCCCCCGGCATTTCCTGGAAATAACGGCAGATCGTTTGCTAGTCTGATATAGATCTGCCGGCTGACGGCTGCAATTCCATTTCTGCCATCTGGCGCAACATTTTTTTGTTGATCTTCTGCACTTCGGTAAGAGGGATCGCATCAACGATGCGCACGATCTTCGGCACGGCGTATTTGGCCACGGTGGTTTTCAGATATTGAATGATCTTTTCTTCCGTAATGTCTGCTTTACATCCGCTCTGCGGCTCGATAAATATGCATACCCACTCACTGCCCTGTCTTTCGGGATCGGGAATTCCTATGGCCGCCGCTCTTTCCACTCCGGGGTAATTTTGCAGGATGTCTTCAATCTCTCTGGAGTAGACCTTAAATCCGGAGACGATGATCATATCTTTTGTTCGGTCAACGATGTAGAAATATCCGTTTTCATCAACCCTGACGACGTCGCCCGTTCGGACATATCCCTCCCGGTCCAGGCCGCTCCCGGGTTCCGGCCAGTAGCCCAGCATCCGCTGCGGACCGCGCAGGTACATTTCACCTGTCTTGCCGCCGCATACTTCTTCCCAGGAGAGAACCGCCCCCGAGTCAATATCAACAATTTTAATTTCCGTATCCGGCATCGGAATGCCAATGGTTCCCCTTTTTTCAACTTTTTTCTTTGGCTGCTTATCGGCATCGGCAGTTAACCTGGATAAAAATCCCATGGCCCTGCCTAATAAATAACCGACATTTTTGCTGCCCAAAGCCCGAAATAAGGCGTTGATGCCGGCAGCGACACCGGGCAGTTGTATAAACAGGCTGTTTATTCTGACAGGAATTCTGCCGCCCATAATGCGCAGAAGAAATGAAGTATTCAGGTGTGTCGTCGGCGACATTTCAGAAAGACCGTACCCTTCCATGATGCCGCTTCCTCCGCTTTTCTTGTCAAATTCCTCCTGAACATTTCTGGAGAGAGGGGCTGAACCGGAAATTCCCAGAATGTTGACATCTTTTAATTCCTGCTGCGTCAATTTCATAAACTGAGTCGGGACGCCGATCTGTATGAACGGATTATACTCCCGGATCATTCTTACCATGCTTTCCGTGTCCCTGGCATCGGGAATCAGGATCTGGTTGTAGCCCTCGTTGGTCATGCAATGCATCGTGCTGTGACCGTATGAATGGAAAAAGGGAAGCCCCATTAGTACGGTAAGGACGCCTTCGGCCAGCAGGTGTGAACGCCCGAGTGCATTTCCATTCTGAATGGCATTGGCATAGACGTTCCTGTGCGTCAGCATACATCCCTTAGGGAGACCGGTTGTACCACCGGTAAACAGAATCAGTTCCAGATCTTTCTCCACATCAAATGTCACATCCGGAGGATCGGGAGAGGTGTTTGCAATCAGTTCGCCCCACCATAGAGCATCTTTGATTTTAATCGGTTCATAATTTTGCGGTTTATGAAGTGAATAATCAGCTAATTTTGAAACAATGATATTTTTTATTGGGACTTTTTGAAGCGTGTCCTGGATTACGTCCAGATATTCATCCAGGCAAATCAGAGCTTGCGGCAATCCTTCCTTGAACTTATGCTGGAGTTGATCAGCCGGTTCCAGTGAACTGGCGGGAACATGCACCAGTCCGGCTCTTGAAATTGCATAATCCGCGATAACAAACTGGATGGAAGTCGGTAAAAGCGTGGCAACTCTGTCGCCCTTTTTTAATCCTTTGTGATGTAAAGCCGTGGCCAGGCGATCCACATGATCCTTTACCTCGGGATAGGTCATCCTGTAATCCATCTGAATAAGCCCCTGGTTCTTGTATTTACGGGCTGTCTTATACAGGGTTTCATAGACCGGCTGGTCGGGATAAGGTTTGAATGTTTCAGGTATTCCGAATACGCGATATTCTTTTAACCACGGTAAGTCAGCTCCAGCCACAAAATTCTCCCTTGAAGTATTTTTTACTCATGAGAATCCTTCCCCTTGGAGGTTGTATGAAATGCAGAACCCGGATGGCGGAATGGATAACGGATCTTTGTGCAATTCCTTTCATTCACGCACAATGAGGACGGGAATACTCTTTTCGTTGTGCAGGACGCCGTAGGAAACACTTCCCAGCATGGTGGCGGAAAACGCGCTCCTTCCACGGGATCCCATAACGATCAGATTCGCTTTAACCTTTTTGGCTTCCCTGGCGATCTCCTCCACAGGGTATCCCATCTTGATGGAAATGCGGCATGATACGCCGCGTTTATCGCACACCTTTTTGATCGCTCCGACATATTCCCGGGCGGCTTCGGTCAGATAATCCTCGACAGTCTCCGGATTTTGTCTTGGTGCCTTTGCCGCTGGAACAGCTTGGGTCATAAACATCCGTTTATCAATCACGCTCAAGACGCTAATGGAAGCCTTCAGCTGTTTGGCAAGATTCACCGCGTAAACAGCCGCTTTTTGAGATGTTTTTGAACCATCCGTGGGAACAAGAATTCTTGAAATCATATCTCCTCCTTTGATTGCCGGAAAACGCAAAAAGCATTATGTTCTATGGATGACCGATTCTATTCAAAAATCACTCGTTATAATATAAACGATATCATTGCCTGTCAATGAAATAATGGCTTTTCATTTTCACTTGACAGATGCCTTCGCGCCGATTAACGTTAAATAATATGTGATTATTCATATCAAGGGGAATGGCAAACCACATCTATGGGTAGATCGGGAAGAACAGGGAGTGTAAACATGCACAGCAAAGGGTCAGAAAACACATTGGGAAATATTGCCAACAATTATCGTATCAGCAAAGGGAAATGGAGACCCAGGCACAGATTTATTGCTTTTCTGCCTCTGGTTATTCTGCTTTTCGTAGTTATCCCGTTGGATATCGCGGCGAAAGACCTTACCTGCAACCGTCTGCCCATGCTCATGGAGGCGTTCCATGAGAACCATTATGCGACAAAAAGCATGACACCGCAAATCAAGGCGCAGGCCGTTGAACAGATGATCAAGCGTCTTGATCCGTCTAAAACGCTGTTGTACGAGTCCGATGTCCAAACCATTAAGCCGCTCCTCCTGGAGTTGTTTGTAAGTGTTGAGAAGGGCAACTGCGCTTCGCTTCAACCGGTTTACACCCTGCTGGTCGCACGGGCGCGTGAAAACGAAGCGATGGTCAAAAGGATTTTGGGCCCGGACTTTCGTCTTGATGATCGGATGGAGCTGACGATTGATGTCGAAAAACGCCCCTTTCCAAAGACGGTGGCTGCAAAGCAGGAGCTCCTGAAAAAGATTGTGCAGTTCCAGATCGAAAACTCTCTGCTTTCCGGCATAGATATGGCAGAGGCCAAAAAGCAGCAGATCCATCGATATGAACTGCAGACAAAGCGTGTGGTGGAGCAGAATCCCGCTCAGCTGATCACAACCGCTGCCGAGGCGTTTGCAGGTGCCCTGGATCCGCATACGAGTTACCTGTCCCCCAGAAACCTCGAGGACCTGCAGATTCAGATGAAGCTGTCCCTTGAGGGAATCGGAGCTATGCTGAGCAGTGATACAGGCTTCACCATCATCGAAGAACTGGTTCCAGGAGGTGGGGCCGAAAAATCCGGCATGCTGAAGCCAAAAGACAGAATTATTGCCGTGGCCCAGGAAGGGGAGAAACCTGTAAATGTCATCGATATGGACCTGCGCGATGTCGTCAGCATGATCCGCGGGAAGAAAGGAACCCGGGTGACCCTGACCATTCTGCGTCCCGGACAGAGCAAGGACCGGTTCAACGTCACCATCGTCAGAGACAAGATCGACATGAAGGAACAGGAAGCGAAAATCACATACGAAACCAGGAAAGCGGAAGGCAGACAATACCGGTTCGGTGTAATCGATCTGCCTTCTTTTTATGGTGGTGAAAAGGGTGGAAAGTCGAGTTATGAAGACGTAAAAAAACTTCTTGCCGAAGCCAGGCTTCAGGCGGTGGATGGTATTGTGCTGAACCTCTCGCGAAACGGAGGTGGGCTGCTCGATGAAGCCGTTCGCCTTGCCGGGCTTTTTATCGGGAAGGGGGGAATCGTGGCGATTCGGGACGGGCGAGGGGAAGTAACCGTTCTTTCCAACGGTTCTCCCTCCCTGTGGAGTTTCGGAAACAAACGCAAAGTTGTCCGGTTGCCTCTCGATGGTCAAGGTTCGCTCTATACGGGGCCCCTCGTTGTTTTGACAAGCCGCATGAGCGCCTCGGCAAGTGAGATCGTCACCGGTGCCCTGAAAGACTACCGACGCGCCGTGATTGTCGGGGCGGATCATACCTATGGCAAGGGATCTGTGCAGGCCCTGTTCCCGCTGCCGTGGGAACTTGGTGGAATGAAAGTCACGACAGGCTTATACTTTCTGCCCGGCGGCCAATCAACACAGAAGACGGGTGTGACAGCCGATGTGATTCTGCCTGCATGGACTTCTCTTGAAGATGTCGGTGAAGCATCCCTGGATTATCCACTGCCGGCCCAGTCCATCCAACCCTTCATCGCTCTGCGGGGCAAAGACGCTCCGGCCTGGAAACCTGTTGACGAGGTCCTGATTCCAGCGCTGGCTGAAAAGTCAAAAGCCCGGGTGGAGAAAGACGCAAAATTTGCCAAGATCAGCAAAGACAACAAAGAGGCCGCCGCCAGAAAGGGGGTTATCCAGATTGCCGAGTTCCGAAAGTCCATGAAAGAAGAAAATGGCGGCAAAGAGAAGAAAACCCCTTCCGAACTCAGACAAAAAGCCCGGGAAGAAAACGCGCCGTTCGTGAATGAGAGCATCAATGTCCTGATAGACATGATCGCCAATGCCCAGACCCGAAAGACGTCACCAGCAACAAACACATCAAAAGGGGGATCCGTCAACAGGGCAGACGCTGCGGGCAGGCAAATTTAATGATTTCTTTTTCTGCTCCGTTAATCTGAAAGTAGCATGATCATCGGTGGTGAGATTACGGACCGGACTTGGCTGAGTGGTTATGGAAGGCCCAAAGGACCTGTCATCATTTTTAAGAATTAATGGCCGGATTCCTGTTATGAAAGATCAGAGTCGGAATTCGTTAAAACATAATGGAGAGAGTTTCTTTTTGAAACCTGCCTTTCAGGCTCTGACCATTGGAGTTCCCTTTTGTGTTTTTAAACTGCTTTTCGGAATACTGGCCATGCGCGCCGGAAGATCGTCAGATCTCCTTACCATTTTTGCGTGTTTTGTTATTATCTGGGCCTTGGCGGACCTGGTGATGAATCTTGTTCGGGTGGTATTTCATATGGCCGGCCGTGAGGCATCCATCGAATACTGCACCATCGCCCAGATCGGAAAATATTTTAACAGGCCAAAATTCTTCCTGGCGATTGATACACTGATTTCCTTTTCCATCATCTGTTTTGTCCTTTGGTCGGGCTGGATAACCCTGCTTGGCCCCGGAGAATCTTATTTCTGGTATGCGGCCACCACGCTGAACCTGATTAGTATATCGGTTGTCAATATCCTGATTGAACTGCGCAGAGGATCTTAATTCTGGATGGACATCCTGTTATGAAAATACGGGCATACTTTGATGGCAAAAAATGGAAGGCATTGTGTTCCTGAATGTTCAGAAGGAGAGAAGGTAATAAATAATGGCAGAGATGCTTTCCTGTATGCAGTGCGGCAAGTGTTGTTTCGTGGATCTGACGGCCTACGCTCAGGAAAGCGATTTTGAACGCTGGAATGCCGAAGGCAGGCAGGATATCCTGAACGTCATGGAGCACCGGCATCTTGTCTGGTCGGGTGACAGGCTGATTTCCTCGGAGACAGGCGACTCTCCTCGCGAATGTCCTTTCCTGTACAGCGATGAAGGCAAATTGCGCTGTGCCATATACGAGACAAGACCTCAGGTTTGCCGGGAGTATGAACCTGGATCATCAGAACTGTGCCCGCAATTTAACATCAAAAAACCTCGCCGCAAATAGAATTCGGAACTTATTTAGTTCAGTGAAATTTATTCGGTAAAAAATGCGGAAAACAGCCAAAGCGGATTTACCCTTTTTGCTGCCGATAAATTTTCTTTGACATACCTATCTGTTTTGGCCTATGCTTCCTGCATGAAAACCAAAAACTTTATTTCATTTATGTTGTTTGTTGCCGCATTTCTGGTCATTTCAGGTTGCCAGACGCGCAGTACGGTTATTGTCACGCCCCATGAAGAACCAGGTAAAGACTACAGCCGTGCCTTGCCGCCCGGTGAACTTGCTCTGCGGAAGATTACCGATCCGAAGCAGATTCCCGACTTCACAAAAGCCTGTTCCGATCTCAACGGTTTGAAGGAAGCCATTTCCAGAAGCCTGAACTACATGGGAAAACCATCCAGCAGAAAGTTCTATCCTTATGGTGATATCACTTACGAACTTGCATTAGCAAGCCTGCGGGAACTGGAGAAACTTGTGAATTCGGGATTGTCGCCCCAACAGATGAACCGGGTTTTGAGAGAACAATTCGACACGTATATTTCGGTCGGCTGCGATGACCAGGGTACGGTATTGTACACAGGATATTACACGCCGATTTTTGACGGTTCCCGCGTACGGACGGACCGTTACCGGTACCCTTTGTATAAGGCTCCCGTCGATCTGGTCAAAGGTCCGGACGGAGCGATCCTGGGACGAAAAGGCCCGGACGGAGCCGTGCAGCAGTACCCGAGCAGGCTGGACATAGAAAAATCCGGAATGTTGACCGGACATGAGCTTGTATGGCTTGCCGATCCGTTTGAAGTCTACATCGTGCATGTTCAGGGATCCGCTAAAATTCGCATGCCGGGCGGGCAGATCGAGACCATCGGTTACGCCGCGCATAACGGCTGGGAGTACAAAAGCATCCGGCATAAACTGATTGCTGAAGGTAAATTTACCGAACAGAATATCAATCTCAAGGCCATGATTGATTATTTCAAAGCCCATCCTGATGAGGTGGACCGGTACGTTCATGACAATCCCCGGTTTGTGTTTTTTAAAGAGGAGGAAGGGGAACCCAGAGGTTCTCTGAATGAGCCGGTGACGCCGTTCAGGACAATTGCGACGGACAAGACCATCTACCCGAGGGCGATGTTTGCCTTTGCCGCGGTAGACCTGGACAGGCCCATTGGTTTCACTCTGGACCAGGATACCGGCGGCGCAATCCGGGCTGCAGGCCGTTGCGATGTTTACATGGGAGTTGGTGATCAGGCAGGAGAACTGGCCGGAAAAACCTATCGGGAAGGCAGGCTTTATTACCTTTTTATCAAGCCCAACGGCGGGCAGATAAAAGATGAAAAAGGCCGCGGAAAATAACAGGGCGAGTTTTCCCCCGGTTTCTGTTCTGATCGATTACGTGCTGCAGAAACAGGGCAAAGCAACGGGGGCTTCACCGGGTTACGGACGCACAGCGGACCGGGTGAGTTCCATTGAGCGCTTCGTCATTATCTGATAAAAAAATCATTTAAAATATATTGATATTAATTAAAATAGAATGAATAAATTTACGAATCTCATAATGAGAATTCAATGGCACATCACAATACGATCAAAGCAAAAAGCTATCAAGGTCTGATTCAGAGATTAAACAGGTTTCCCCTCGGAGCGCCACCTGCAGAACTGTTATTCAAAATCCTGAAAGTTCTTTTTTCCGAAAAGGAAGCAAGGCTTGTTTCTCTCCTGCCCATTAAGCCTTTTACCGGTAAAAAAGCGGCTGCAATCTGGAAGATGAGTGTTGCAGACGCCAGGGTCATCCTGAATGACCTTGCTGATCGCGGGATTCTCCTTGATTATGAGAATGAGGATACTACCACTTATATCCTGCCTCCGCCCATGGCGGGTTTTTTTGAATTTTCTCTGATGAGATACCGGGAGGATATCAATCAAAAAGTCCTGTCCGAACTTTTTTATCAGTACATCAACGTGGAAGAGGATTTCATCAAAAATCTGTTTCTGGAAGGAAAGACTCAACTGGGGAGGGTTTTTGTAAACGAACGGGTCCTGTCCGGAGAAAACGCGCTTCATGTTCTGGATTACGAAAAGGCGTCAGAAGTCATCAGAACAGCTTCACACATCGGGGTCGGTATCTGCTACTGCAGACATAAAATGCAACATATCGGGAAAAACTGCAGCGCGCCAATGGATATCTGCATGACCTTTAATGCTCCCGCTGAATCATTAATTCGCCATGGGATTGCCAGGCAAATTGGTGCCCCGGAGGGTTTGGATTTATTGGACAGGGCGCTGGATTGCAACCTGGTTCAGTTTGGCGAAAATGTCCGGGAGAGGGTAAGTTTCATCTGCAACTGCTGCGGATGCTGCTGTGAGGCTTTAATCGCGGCAAGGAAATTCGGTTTTTTGAATCCGGTCCACACCACCAATTTTATCCCGGAAATCATGGAGGAAAAATGCAGCGGATGTGGAAAATGCATGTCGCTTTGTCCGGTGGAGGCCATGACGCTCGTCATCGCCAGTGACCCGCATAATCCGGCGAAGAAGAAGGCGAAACTGAATGAGGATCAGTGCATCGGCTGTGGAGTCTGCCTGAAAGGCTGCAACGCCGGGGCTCTCAAGCTAAAATCCAGAAAAGAGAGGGTTCTCACTCCGGTCAATTCCGTTCACAGAATTGTGCTCATGGCCATTGAGCGGGGAAAATTGCAGAATCTTGTGTTCGATAATCAGATCCTGTTCAGCCATCGGGCAATGGCGGCCCTGCTGGGTGTTATTCTTAAGCTGCCTCCTGCCAAGCAGCTCCTTGCGACCAGACAGTTTCGATCGAGGTATCTTTTAACCTTAATAAAATATGCTAATCGTTGAGAACATATTTACTAAAATGTCCGTTTTGCCGTTTTCAGAGGTGATTATCGGCAGAAGAAAGGAATAATATGAGGCGACTTGCAAAAGGAAAAATTCATGAACGGATCAGTGCGATCCCGAACGCCTGGTATCCCGCATACATCATTCGGGGTGACGAGAAGAACATGATGATCGATTCCGGGGTGAATCTTTTGGGGCCCCGATACCTGACTTCCATCAAAGAAACCATAGGGGATCCGGGGCTTCTCCATTACCTTTTTCTAACACATTCACATTACGATCATATCGGTTCAGCATCTTATTTAAGCCGGCATATTCCCGGACTTAAGGTCGGAGCACATGAAAGGCTTGCAGGGCTTCTACAGAAGCCTTCTGTCCTGGAGATGATGAACCGGCTCAGTGGAAATCACGTGGAGCTTTCCGGCCAGAATTCTGCAGAAGAAGATTTAACGATTTATCCATTTGAAATCCGTTTCCATCTGAAACAGGGTGATGAATTTCATCTGGGTGGGCTGACCTGCCGCGTGTTTGAAACGCCGGGACATACCAGGGATTCTCTGGCTTTTTACTTTCCCCAGATCGCTACCCTGTTTCCCGGTGAGTCGTGCGGTGTGATTCAGGGCGAGAAGGGAGATCTCATACAGGTAGAGTTTCTTTCTTCCTACGAAGATTACATTGATTCGTTACAACAGATGATCTCGCTCGAACCGGAAATGATCTGCCTTGGACACGGCCTGGTGCTGATCGGCAATGACGCGAGGGATTTCCTCCGGTGTTCCCTTGAAGAGACATTCCGGTACCGTGAAACGATCGAAACTTATCTGAACGAAGCTCAGGGTGATGTCGAAAAAGCGACGCAGAACATGGTGCGTCAGGAATACGACATCAAGGGAGGAATCTTTCAGGAGCGTAACGCCTATCTGACGAATCTTGGCGCCCAGGTTGACCATATTGCCGGGATGCAGGGGCAAAAAGTTAAATCCCGGTACAAAGGTTCCTGAGGTTTTCCCGGCCCTGTGTCGACTCAAGTTGTTCACTTGCAACGCATGGGGTAAAACCGTGGAAATCATGCTTGAAACCATGCCAACTTTATATTAATGATGAATGACTGCAAATTTAGAGGATATTGTAACCTTGATTCATGAGATCGCATCGCGCTGTTTAAAGTGCAAAGTTCCCCAGTGCAGGAAAAACTGTCCCGTATCCACGCCGATACCGGATATCATGAAACTTATTGAAGAGGACGAGCTGCGGGAAGCGGCGGAAATACTGTTTGCCAATAATCCGCTTTCCGCCGTCTGTTCCATTGTCTGTCCCCATGAACGCAACTGCTTTGGCCATTGTGTGCGCGGCAAAAAATCAGACCCGGTGGAGTTTTTCAAAGTTGAACGATTTTTATCCGGAAAATTTCTCGAAGATTACACGCCTCCCCTGATCGAAAAGAATGATATCCGCATTGCGGTGATCGGTTCGGGGCCTGCGGGGATCACCATGAGCATTCTTCTTTCGCTCAGGGGATTCCGGGTGACGCTGATCGAGGCCCGAGATAAAATCGGCGGCGTCTTGAGATACGGCATTCCCGAGTTCAGACTATCCAGGGACATTGTTGACCGCTACGGACCCATTTTGTACAAACTGGGTGTCCAGTTCAAACCAAACACTTTTATCGGTTCCTCCATCACCCTGGACGATATGTTCCTAGACGGTTACAAGGCAGTCTTTATTGCTGTCGGTACAGCCAAACCCAACAAACTTGGGCTTCTGGGTGAAACCATCGGCAATGTTTATTATGCCATAGACTACCTCAAGAGCCCTGAAGCATACCGGCTTGGAAAAAACGTTGCTGTTGTCGGCGCAGGAAACGTTGCCCTGGATGCGGCACGGATGGCAATCCGCGATATTGAGCCGGGCGGTACGGTTATGATCATCAACAGTTTGCCGGAAGAGGAAATGGCGGGCAATCGACGTGAAATCGCGGAGGCGGTTGACGAAGGCGTCAGGTTTATTCATCTTCAGCAAACCATTAAGCTCGAGGAAGACGGGGTAAAATGTGTTGCCGTCCAGGTTAAGGAATCGGAGCAGGGAAAGGTCTACGAGGAGGATTTTACCCGTGTCCGGAAGATTCCCGCTGATTCGATTCTTGTTGCGATCGGTCAGGGGCCGCAGGGGGCGGTCACTGCTGACAGCAGCGTTTCAAAAACACACCGCGGCCTCGTGGACGCCGACGAAAATGGATATACCTCTTCAAAGGGCGTATTTGCAGCAGGCGATATCGTAACCGGTCCGAAAACGGTTGTTGAAGCGGTAGCCTTCGCCAAAAAAGTGGCGGGTGAAATCGAGAAATATTGTCTTGGAAATTAGAATGCATTATAAATGATCAATCCTTTCATCAAAGGAATGAATTTGACATCCCCCCCCCCCCCGCACTTCATCAATCCCCGTGATCAGTTAATATTTCTTATATTACTCATGCCCGGTTTGAATCTCCGGCCCGGTCGTTCCACATTTCGTTCATCGGGTTGAACACTTTGTGGAAAGAAATCGGGGAAACGGCCTTTTACAATCAAAAGTCCAATCTGCCGCTATTGCAAAATCACAATGAATATCATGGTGTTACG
>CAYMYR010000031.1:0-30608 GCA_964394715.1 uncultured Smithella sp. | reverse complement strand
ACTCTTAATCAGTAGGTTGTCGGTTCGATCCCGACAGGGCTCACCAAAGATATCAAGGGGTTGCAGATTTATAAATTTGCAGCCCCTTCTTTTTTTGTAATGACAAAACTCGCCTGTGGTTCAAACAGTTGTACTTACTGATCTTTCGCTGCGCTTTGACCGGAAGCGCAGCATTTGCGAAGCGCAATAATTAGTATATTCCTTACTGGGAAGGCCACAGACCTTTAGTTTTGAAACAAAACACTTTCAATGGCCGCTCAAAGAGATATCGTTTGGGCAACAGCCGTAAAGATTTGGCCCCATCTTTTCCACAATTTCAACTCGATTTTTTATCTAATAAAAGCAAACTTATTGCCAGTAACGAACATACTGACGCACCCTGCCCAAAGCCTGCCGGGCTGAATAATCTAAAGATGATCAGATCAGTATATATTAGTAATTTAACACCGACTCCTAAGGCCAGACATGCGAAAGCCAGAATGATTAAGACAACAGCGAATTTTCTCAGCATAATAATTTCCTCCTTTTCAATCATGTTGATTGATCCAATCTAATACCCAAAAACAGAAAAACGCGTTTCTCTGATTTGAAAACAGGGATTCAATCATAATTCTTTGTTGTTTGCCCATCTGTATACTTTTTGAAGTGTCCGTTAAACTGGGGTAGGTTCAGTACGTCCCCCATATTCTCCACCACTGGCTACAGCCCGGCTATATCCTCCGCTGCAGCCTGATGCTGTGAGCGTCTGCGATTGGTTTATGGACATCTGGTTGGAACCACTGATGGTCAGTTGCGCCTGCGCTTCATTGGTAAATATCAGATTTATCAAAAGACTGGAGGAAGCGACAGAAGACAAGACAACAAGGCGTTCCCTGCACGTCATAGCAACATCCCCTGAGCCCATGAAATTTTATTTATCTATGTGCTGAATACCTATGTCTGCAGCTTATCCGGCTTTGTGTTTTTGGAAATTTATTTTTGATCCTGAGCATGTGAGAGTATTAGAGCATGAATGTGAGTGGTGATTAATTATTATTTTTTCTGATAATTTGCAAATATTATTTTCAGGTTGCGTTATTTTGTATCAAACATTGTTATACAAAAACAGACAATCTCTTTTTCCGTTTCCAGTTACTAAATACATTTGCAGCATACCTTGCATGGGCCGATGATGGTCTGATCTTCCGCATCATTGGTTGTCCTCCAAACCACATATGTGCTATGAAAATGCATGCGCATTAGAATAAAATATTTTCACACAGCACTGATCGTGATGTTGACAATCGTGGGATTTTCCATTGCGGTATGTGCCGGTGGCAAAGAAGCACCCCCTGGTGAAATTTCAGTACCATACAAGATCATGCAAATGAGTGATTACCGGGTCTTCCTGAAAAACTGGGACGAAACAAAAAATTCCGTGCTTTATGCAATGATTTCAACTCCCGCACAGTTCAATGAGTTATTCCATCCCGCGCCGATCATGGGCTCCAGCCGCCCGTTTTCACCGGATAAATCTCTTTACAGCAAAGAAAAAATTCTCGTTGTCGGCCGTGTTGTGCTCTATCCGGAGAACGTGGACAAGGTATTTGATGTTGATCGCATCACGGAAAGAAATTCAGAATTGTCGCTTCACTATCGCTACAATAAACCGTCTTCTTATGCAAAATGGAAGGGCAAGATATGCCTTGCCATTCGAATTCCGATACGTTCTTATAAGAAAGTTCATTTCTTTGAAAATGGACGGAAAGTCGGTGAATTAAATTTGGTGGCCCGACAGTGGTTGCATCCGCAAAGAACTCCAACACCCCGCAGCCTCCATGATTAAAAGAAAAGTGAAGGGATTACACCGGATGGAACAGGATTTGATTGACACGCAAAAATGATTTCTATAAAAAATTTCAGAAAAAAGTGGTTTTCAAACGGATCAGACATCTCATGAAAAACAATTGCCGGAATTTCTTTTTGTTTTCCGTCTCAATAGGTATTGTCATTTTATTTTTATCGGGATGTTCTGTGAATCAGGCATTCCGGCGGACCGGAAGCCGGCCTGCCGACCTTGTCATTATAAATGCGAAAATTTTTACAAGCAATACCAGACAGCCGTATGCGGACAGCATTGCCATCAAAGGCGGCCGCATCGCGTATATCGGTTCATTCGAAGGGGCAGGTGATTTCGTTGGACCGGACACGTACATTATGGATGGCAAAAAACGCCTGATTACACCGGGTTTTGTTGACAATCATTGCCATGTGCTCTGGATCGGCGGCATGTCCTATCTTCAGCCGCCCGCCCTTTTTGAGTGTATAACGATGAATGACATTCTTGCCAAAGTCAGAAAACGTGCCCGGGAAAATCCTGACTTGCCTGTGATTGGCGGTATCGGATGGAGGATGAACCAGTTGCCGGAGGGGCCGCGGAAGGAAATTCTCGATTCCGTGGTTTCGGACCGCCCCGTGATGCTTATGAGCTACAGCGGTCAGGCCGGATGGTTAAACAGCAGGGCCATTAAGCTGATGCGGGAGCGCAATCCCGCTGCGTTTGAGCGCCTGTCACCGGTGCGGGACACGAAAACCGGCGAATACACCGGCGAATGCAGGCGCTATCATGTTGTGAATATCCTCGATTACTTTTCATGGGAGGAACTTGGGCCAAATGTCCAGGAAGGCATCATAAAAGCTATGACGGATATCCTTGACGAAGCGCTTTCCTATGGCGTGACGACCATGCATGATGTGCAGATTTATCCCGAATTCATTCCGCTCATTTTGAAATTTCGCGACAGGGGAGGGCTGGATAAAGTCCGTGTGCGCGGTGCCCTTTTTGTTGGGCGCGAGCGGCTTGAAAACCCGGTACGGCTTAAAAAGGACTTATCCGGATGGAAGGCAATCGGACAAAATGAAAACGGCCCGCATTTGCGGCTCGGCCAGTCTCTCAAATTTTATATTGACGGTACATTGGACAATCGTACCTCTTTTCTGCTAAGTCCATATTCAGACGATCCGACCCGATATGGAACGCCGGACTGGAGTCAGGAGGAATTCAACCGTGTCGTTGAAATTGCCGATAAACTAAAATTACAGTGCCTGACTCATAACACCGGTGACGCAGGTGCGCGAAGAGTTATTCATGCCTACGAGCGCGCTATGAAGGTGAATGGCATGCGGGATGCCCGGCACACCCTTGAGCATTGTGAAATGTCTGTACCGGAAGACTGGCCGCGCATGGCCAGGTACGGCATGATCGCTTCCATGCAGCCTCAGCATTTTTATGGTGATGAAATGTGCGAAAAAGCCCTTGGTTTTGAGCGACTTCAGGGCTGGATGCCATGGAAATCTCTTGAGAGTGCGGATGTGCGCGTTTCCTTCGGCACTGACTGGGCGACAGGTCCGATCAATCCGGCCTATGGTCTTATCCTCGCCGCATTGCGCGTAAACTTCAGGGGCGATCGTAACTGGGGGCCTGATGAGGCAGTTGACATTGAAACCGGTATCCGTCACTGGACAGCCGATTCCGCTTACAGCCTGTTCATGGAAAATGAAATAGGAACGCTGGAGGTGGGCAAGTATGCTGATTTGGTTATTTTTAACACAGACCTGCGGGAGATGTCCACTCCGTGGTTTATACTGACCCATAAAATTGAGCTTGGTGCCCTGGATGATTTTGTGGATGTTACCATGTTAGCCGGACAACCCGTGTATGTCAAAAAAGGAGTGCTGTTAGATTTTTCAAGAAAGAAAGATGATCGGGAGCACATGTATCAATAAAAATTATACTGGAAGGAATGAAAAGATAATGGTTAAAATGAGGTTTATGTTTGTCACAATGACATTGATCCTGACTTTTTTTGTCAGTACCCTATCCATGGCAGGGACGGAAGTAAATTTCAAAGAATACAAAACCATCAATAAGACAAAAGAATTCAAGTTATATTTAAAAGGGGTTGGAGAAGGTTTGGAATGGGCAAATGAGGAACTTAGCGCACGAGGCAGCAAAGCGCTTTATTGCAAACCGCAGAAAGAGGTTATGGGAGTTGATGAATATACAGAAATTTTAAAAAGAGAAGTGACTGAAAATGAAGGGGAACTTCATGATGATATGCCCATGGGATTAATTCTTCTGAATGGTTTAATGAAGCGTTTTCCCTGCAAGTAAATCGAACAGGCGACCTACTGGGACTTATTGACACAATAAAAAAGTGCGGAGGGGGGAAGATGGCAGACAGTCATCAGGAGATAGAAAAAATAAAAATGAGACTGGACAAATTAGAATCGCAGATGGCCTTTTTGCACAGAAGCCTCGGTATAACGACAAACGAAGCCCCTGCCTGGATTGCTTCTCGGGAAATCATTGAGATGGTACAAAGAGGGGATAAAATTGAGGCGATAAAAGCTTTTCGAGAGCAAACAGGCGCGAGCTTGAAAGATGCCAAAGACTTTATAGAATCGATCAAGTAATTAAATAATTTCTGAAGGCTGAAAAAAATTTATAAAGGGTTTGACCGATATCATGAAGGTTTATCCTTTTTAACCGGAAACGTTCTTCATCATGGAGCGATGAAGACAACCTCCAGATCCACAGCATTGGTTATCAACAAAGCTGTTAAAAGACCTGTTGATAACATTGTTGACAGAAACACCAAATATACAAAACACGCTACTTTATACCGAATTGCGCAATGATTAGGCAATGGAAATATCCTCTATTATATTAAGATGTTGCAAGTCTTGCCATGTAAATTTAATAACTTACGCTTTGATTATTTGAAGTTATCAACTATGATAAAAAATGTAATACAAAATGGAACCGGGAATTACCTCTATCTGTAAGCAAAAAGGTGATCAGGTAGATCGAGGAACATATAATTTTCTATAATGACGGAGCCGTAATGCAATCCAAACTTTATATAAGCAGTCCAATCAATGCACTCCTGGAAGGATTTTACCGGAATGATATTACTATGGACATGCTTAGAGAAAAAGGTGATTTCGGAATCGGAACGTTCAATAATCTTGACGGCGAAATGATTTCTCTCAATGGTTCTTTTTATCAACTGGATCTTGATGGTAACGCTCATTCTGTGGAAGGAAGCATGAAAACCCCGTTTGCCACCATGTGCCATTTTCAACCGAGTCTGACGGATGAGGTGATTGAACCGTTGTCGTATGATTCATTTCAGAATCAATTGAGCCGGATCCTGCCATCGGACAACATGTTTTATGCCATTCATATGACAGGTTCATTTCAGTCTGTTGAAACACGTTCCGTTCCGCGAACGGAGAACTACCGGCCGCTTTCAGAAGCAACAGGTGATCAGAAAATTCGACATTTTCAACATCTTGAAGGGCATTTGGTCGGTTTTTATACACCGTCTTTTGTACCGTCGATCAATGTGCCGGGGTATCATTTCCACTTTATCGATAATTCCTTTTCGGCTGGCGGACATCTGCTGCGCTGTGAACCGGAGCATCTGGACATCCGACTTCAGATTTTCTACAGCATGGAACTGGACTTGCCAAAAACTTTGGATTATCTTACGGCATCGTTTGTGCGCGATGCTCAAAAAGATATTGAAAAAGCGGAACGCTAATAAATGCATATGATGGATTGCAATGCCCAACAATAAATGGTCCCGGATGATACTGTTTCTCTGGTTTGTTTCAATCTTTATCGTCGTGTTTTATTCTCTCATTCCCAGAATGGAGTTCCCTGTCGATTTCTGGAATGCCGATAAATTATACCATTGTGCCGCATACAGCTGGCTGGCGGTTCTTCCCATGATGGGCTTTACCATTCGACGCACAGCCTTGCTGGCTGCGCTTTCCATGATCATCCTGGGAGTGCTGTTGGAGATCGGACAGTGCTATGTTCCCGGCCGCTTGTTTTCATTTTTGGATATAACCTCTAACACGGTCGGTGTGTTCCTGGGGATGATCTGGGGGAATTACATGAGAAAGCAGCTTTGCTTTGCCTGATTCACATGAATGACTTCTTCCGGAAATCATCCATGCGGCTTTGTGTAAGTAGTCATTAACAGCATTAAAAAGGAGGTGCTTGTGTGATTATGAGGTTAATCAAGATTTTCATTGTCATCGTGGTTTTGTTTACCCTCGTATCCTGTACCGCCACCTATGCGCTTAATCCCAAACTGGAGATGAAAGTCCGGCTTGATCCGTTACAGGGCAAACTGTTTTCACCGGATAAATCCGATGATTTATTTCTGATCCTTTCTTTTTCGGGCGGCGGTACCCGGGCGGCGGCCCTGTCTTATGGAATTCTTGAAGCACTTGAAAAGATAGAAATTCCACCCCCTGCAAAAAGTGTTTTAATGAAAGATAATTCTCATGTCAGGCATACCCTTTATGATGAAATCGATCTGATTACAGGGGTATCCGGTGGAAGTTTCACGGCAGGATACTTTGGATTGCATGGTAAAGATGCCTTCAAGGATTTCAGGGAGAAAGTCCTTGTTAAGAATCTTCAGACAGACCTTATACACATGGTTTTAAACCCGGTAAACCTGATGCGGCTTGGTTCTCCGCGTTTCGGAAGAAGTGAAGTGGCTCAGGAATACTATGACAAAATGATTTTTCACGGAGCAACTCTCGGAGACATTGCCGGCGGGAAAGGACCTGCTGTCAACATTCTTGCCACGGATGCCGATGACGGCATCATTTTCCCGTTCATTCCCAGCCAGTTCGCCCTGATCTGTTCAGATTTTGAAAAATTCCCTCTTGCACGCGCCGTTGCGGCATCGGCTGCTTTTCCGGGAGCCTTTAGTCCGATTATCCTCAAGAACTATGCGGGAGACTGCGCATACAAGGGGCCATTCTGGCTCACTGATGCCCTCGCAAAGCCCGATCCGACAAGCCGTGTCTATAATACGGCATTGATGACCAAAACCTATCTTAATCAGGAGGAGAAACCATATATCCATCTGATTGACGGCGGTGTTTCGGATAACCTCGGGATCAGGAATATCATGGAAAGCATCGCCGCCATGGGCGGCATCCTGGAAGTTATGAAAAAACAACAGATTAACAGTGGGCGCCAGCTGGTCTTTATCATTGTTGACGCTCAGACGCAGGACACGAAACATTGGAGAATGATGGACGAGATTCCCGGTCTGGGAGCAATTCTCGGTGCGTCGTCCACCATTATGATTAACAAGTATAATTTTGAAACGATTGATCTGCTGCGCCGTTATTGCGAGGAGTGGAAACAGGAACTTGAGAAAGCCGGGAATAGAAATATTGAAATCTACATTGTGCATGTATCTTTTGACGCGCTTCCTGAAAAAGAAGAGAGGGAATATTTCCAGTCCGTTAAAACGGCACTTGCCCTGCCTGAAGATCAGGTGGACAAATTGCGCAGCGTGGCCGGGAAAATTCTCTTTGCGCAGAAACCATTTGTCAAATTGGTAAAAGATCTGGGGGGAAAGATAACGGAAGACAAACAAAAAAGGTAAGTTGTCCGGTTCTTAAACCATCGGGTATTATTGTTAAACCTAATATCCAGTCACGGATATTTCGCCTGTATTACGGTCAATGCTGACAGTAAAATTCAGCGGTTCTGCTTCGCAGCGGTTTGTGCAATAGCGATGGACACCGGTAAAAATAGCCGTATAAATGCTATTTTCGTTTTTTTCGCCGATCAGGCAAAGTTCCGACTCCAAATGCCAGTAAGTTGTGATAATCTGGGCATCCAGAAGAAATCTCACCAACCTCCTGGGTGAGATGGAAATAAAAGATGTGTCCAGGAATCTCCCGACCTTTTTTACCACGTCTTTGGAAATTCTTGTGGCGTCCGCTTTTTCCAGGGCAGAAAAATACCTGTTGTTGATTACAATTATTTTTGTGAGCCTGTCTTTTCCCAACAAATCTTCAGATTGGATTTGATAGGACGAGAGATGTTGAAACACTTCGCATGTTTCTTTGTTGATTTCTGCGGCAGGGATATGTCTATTCATTTCCTCCTGTCTCGAACTTTGAGTCATGCCTTTCCATGGATGATCATCACGTGATATTTTGATGATATCGATACATTTCATATCATTTTTGACTTCTGTGGTTCTTGAACTCTCTGCCGCCATAGGAAATGCAAAGACCATGAACAGAAAAATCAAGCAAACGGATATATGATTTATTTTTTTTCCTGGAATCGGCATCATAGCGTTACTCACTCCCTGTTCTGCGTTTTTCTTTTTTCATTTCCCGTTGCAATTCCTTCGCAATGGTTATTCTTTCTTTAGGGCTTGCCGGATGTCCCAGCGCGGCAATCCATATTTCAAAGCGCCGGTCAAATTCTTTTTCCTGAGCTTCCTCAATCGCATCGACCTCAGTCCGTCGGGCCTTTAAGGCGCTGCGAAACTTTTCTATATCGCCGGTAATGCCCATAAACTGCGAGTTGATTGCATGGACTTGCTGCTCCATCGTGGAAACGAATTTGTCGAAATTCACATTTTCAAAATCTTCGGGAAAAATGCTGAAGTCAGTCTGGCCGGTTGTAATATTCATGACAATATTATTTTTTGTCCTGCCGCGGGTGTATTTTCCTGCATACAGGTTGTGTGTTTCAATTTTTGCTTCAACCTTTTTTATATCTGCCCATCGGACCTGCGTATCTTCAAGGAAGTCATGATAAACAAACCCATCTTCCAGATAGTCAATTTTCCGGAGGTACTGCTTTTCACGGAGGTTCGCCCGGATGCCCCACCGGATGCCAAGCCCGACGCACAATCCCACAGTGATTCCTACAGTGGAATATGCGATGATTCTGGCTATTGTATTTTCCATGACAATACTCAAGATGGTATCGTGAATCAATAGGTCATCAATGCTCGTCGCCTGAAAAAAACTATTATGGCAAATTATAGCATGATTGCGGGTATTTGCAATGATTAACGGATCTGCAAAAAGGGATTCTTCAGAGGATAAAAAAATATGCCTCTTTTCAGAGGCATATTTTTAAAACTTGAAATGAAATATTGATGCGGCTGAAAGGTTATGCCGCTTCCAGTTTCACCGCGCAGACCTTGTATTCAGGAATTTTCCCGATGGGATCCAGCGCCGGATTGGTCAGGAGATTAACAGCTGTTTCCGCGAAATGGAAATTCATGAATATGGTGCCCTGAGGACTTTTGCCGGTGATGTGGGCTTTGGCTTCCACAGCGCCGCGTCTCGATTTAACTTTAACCATCTGGCCGTCATTGATCTTGAATTTTGCGGCATCCACCGGATGAATTTCCACAAGGCTCTCCGGGTAACGTTCGCTCGGACCCTTTGTCCGGCGTGTCATTGTGCCGGTATGATAGTGATAAAGCACACGGCCTGTGGAAAGAATAAACGGATATTCCTTGTCGGGAAGTTCCGCCGGCGGAATATATTCGATGGCATGGAACAGGCCAAGGCCCCGTGAAAATTTATCCTTATGCAGAAATTTGGTTCCCTGATGTTCCGGGGTGGGGCAGGGCCACTGAATCCCTTCTTTTTCAATCCGTTCGTAACTGATCCCAGCGTAACTGGGAGTTACTTTTGTAATTTCTTCGAAGATCTCTTTTGCCGAAGCATAGTTCATGGGGTATCCCATTTTTGTGGAGATTCCGGCAATGATTTCCCAATCCGGTTTTGCTTCACCGGGAGCGTTTACAGCTTTTCTGATCCGCTGAACCCGTCTTTCCGTATTGGAAAATGTGCCGTCTTTTTCTGCGAAAGCGGCTGACGGGAGAACAACATCCGCGATCTGTGCCGTTTCCGTGAGGAAAATGTCCTGCACGATCAGCAGATCGAGTTTCTGCAATTCTGCTTTTACATGATGAAGATCCGGATCTGAAACCAGTGGATTTTCACCCATTACGTAGATGGCTTTAATGTCGCCACGGCCGGCGGCATTCATCATTTCTATGATCGTCAGGCCCGGCTTACCTGATAAAGTCGCTTTCCACGCCGCTTCAAACTTCTTGCGGGCATCTTCGTTGGCTACCTGTTGGTAGGCAGGAAGGACATTCGGAAGAGCTCCCATGTCGCAGGCACCCTGGACATTATTCTGACCCCGGAGGGGATTGACGCCGCCGCCTTCTATACCCATGTTGCCGCAAAGCATTGCCAGATTGGCCGTGCTCTTTACGTTATCGGTACCCGTGATGTGCTGCGTGATGCCCATCGCATAAATGATGCTGGCGCGGTTTGCTTTTGCATACATGCGGGCGGCCTTTTTCAGGTCTTCGGCACCAACACCGGAAATTTTCTCGACGTAGTCCGGTGTATATTTGGCAACCGTTGCTTTGAGCGCGTCGAATCCTTCGGTTCTTTCCGCCACGTATTCTTTTGCATAAAGGCCTTCTTCGATGATCACATTCATCAGGCCGTTAAATACGGCTACATCCGTTCCCGGTTTTTGCCTGAGCCAGATGTCAGCGAATTTCACAAGATCAATTTCCCGCGGATCGATGACGATCAGCTTTGTGCCGTGCTGACGCACAGCACGCTTGACCTTTGTGCCGATCACGGGGTGGTTTTCCGTCGTATTGGTTCCCGTTGCTAATATTAAATCCGTAAATTCCAACTCATCAATCGAATTGGTCATTGCCCCACTGCCGAATGCTGCGGCCAGACCGGCCACGGTTACGGAGTGTCAGAGCCGGGCGCAGTGATCGACGTTATTGGTGCCGATAACCGCGCGCATGAATTTCTGGAAAAGGTAGTTTTCTTCGTTGGTGCAGCGGGCTGAAGATAACCCGGCAATACTGTCCGAGCCGTTTTCTTTCTTGATGGCTGAAAGCTTGTCGGCAATAAATGTAAAGGCTTCTTCCCAGGTTGCCTCTTTCAAATCTTCGTTCTTTGTGTAACGGATGAGAGGTTTTGTCAGGCGGTCAGGATGCGCTAAGAAATCCATGCCGAACCGGCCTTTTACGCAAAGACTTCCCTGGTTGGGAGTGCCATATTCGCGATTGCCCATGACTTTGACAATTTTATCGTCTTTCGTATAGAGGTCAATCTGGCAGCCGACACCGCAGTAAGTGCAGGTAGTGCGGGTTTTTGCGAGCTCCCAGGGACGACCGGCAAATTTCGCCTGTTTTAAAGTAATGGCGCCCGTGGGACATACCTGAGCGCATTCTCCGCAGAAAACGCAGACGGAATCAATATAGTCTGCGTCAAAGGCCGGGCCGACTTTTGCATCGGAACTGCGCTTCGCAAAGTCCAGTACTTCATTCACTTGAATTTCATTGCAGGCTCTGACACAACGTCCGCAAAGAATACACTTGTTCATGTCGCGGGAAATCATCGTGTTGCTGTCATCCTCTGGATAGCCGGGAGGCTGGATGGGGAAGCGAGGTTTGTCGATTTTCAGCCAGTAAACCAGATTCTGTAGTTCGCACTGGCCGTTCTGTTCACAAACCAGGCAGTTATGGTCACCGGATGACCACAGTAATTCAACAATCATTTTCTGCGCGGCGCGCACTGCGGGTGTGTTGGTGCGGATAATCATACCGGGACTCACCGGCATGCAGCAGGAGGCAACTAAACTTCTGGCATTTTCCACTTCGACAACGCAAACCCGGCATGCACCCACGTTGGTTGTGTTCTGATAGTGGCAAAGAGTCGGTATGAAAATTCCAACTTCTCTGGCGCATTCCAGAACCGTTTGGCCGGGATTGGCTAAAACTTCTTTTCCGTCAATTGTAACTGTAATCGTTTTTTCCATTTTTGTCTCCAATCCAAAATAATCAACACTCTTCAAAATGACCAAGAGTTATTTTTTAACCAAGCATTTATAGGTGTAACTAATTTGCTTGTCAATTCTGTCAATAATGACCTATGTCTATATTGACAGAATTGAAGCACGGTTAGGATTTGAAAGTGTTCTGATTATGTCTAGAGGTATCTGCAGGATCTCTTGCAGGATCATAATCATTAATCATAAACCGAAGGATAAATTCATTATGAGAATACAAAAAGAGTATCTTTCGGAGGATGCAAGTGTCTCCGAATTAATCAAAGAGAAAAAACATTTGATGGCGGGCTCAACTGAATTCTACCGGTCTTTTATGATAAAAACCGGAAAGGCTTCCCGAAGGGCGGCACGCACAATGGAAGCGGCCGGTTCATTCATTTTGCCGGGGTGTTTCTCGAGATAATTGGCGACGACACGGCACAATTTGTCCGGTGTGATGTCTTTAGGCAGAGAGTAATCAGAAGCGGTGGCTTCTGCAACCCCCTGAACATACCCCAGATAGTTGCCTGCAAGTAAATAATCTGCTTTTGTGTAGTTCTTTTCTGATTTTAGATAGGATTTCATTCCATCTGCAAGATCGGCCCCGGTCATCGCCGGTGCTGAAGGACAGCATAAAATAAGAACAGCAAATAATAACATTCCTGTTAGTTTATTCATAAAAGACTCACTCTCCAATTTTCAGTCTGGCATCCAGGGCAACAACACCCGTTCCGTATGCCAGAACGCGGATGGGATTGATATCCAACTCCCTGATCTGAGGAAATTGAGACATCAGATGGGTGACCCTTTCAATCACGTTCACATAGCCGGAAATATCACCTGCATCTTTCCCCCTGACACCTTTTAGAATTTTAAAGGATTTCAACTTCCGGATTTTGCGTTCGATCTCCACTGCACTTGAGGGACACAGCACATTGGCCGTATCCTGGAAAACCTCGATGTATATGCCGCCAAAACCAAAAGAGACAACGGGACCGAAGGAAGCATCCAAATGGCCGCCGATAAACATGTCGTATCCATCATCTGCCTGTTTCATGATCCGCACACCCTGAAATCGGGCATCCGATTTATAACGGTAAAGATTTTCGCGGATCTTCTCAAAAGCGGCTTTGACTTCCCCGGCATTTTGAATGCCTGTTATGACTCCGCCGGCCTCGGATTTATGAATGGCATCCGGTGAGATAATTTTCATCACCACGGGGAAACCGATATGATTGGCCTCTGATTTGGCCTCCTCAACGTTCAGGGCCACTGCGGATTCGGCAACGGTGATACCGAAGTACCGAAGCAGCTCCATGGCTTCCTCTCCTTTTATGCCCTGATTATTGCCGATCCAGGTTCTGGCCGATTCGATGTCAATTCCATCGGGCAGTGAATAAATAGATAACCCATCCGCCTCTCTGGCGTAGTAATCATGCTGTTTTTTGAATGCACGGATCATCTCGGCCGCATTGTTGAAGATCGGGAAATCAAGGTTTTGCTTGATCTTCGATATCGTTGCGGAAAGACCGAAAAGGCATATCCCGAGGGGCTTTCCTGACGACAAAATCGTTCCAGCCACTTCCTTGGAAAGATCCGTGTGAAACATTTTATAAAAAATATCTTCGCCCCGGGGCATTTCAGGCCACTGCGTGACGAATACCGCACCATCCACATGGGTGTTGTGCATAACGGAGAAGAAAATGTTGGGGTAGGCTTTGGTATCGTAAATATCACCCATGTCGAGGGGGTTGGAAAAGTTGATGACACCGGCGTTGGATGAGTCTTTAAGGCTGTCATAAAACGAAGCGCCGGGATCGGCGAATGCGAAACCTGACTCTTCACAGAGGTCCGCCATCATCACGGTAAATCCCCCCGCGGGAGACATGATCATCATCCGGTTGCCCCGCATCGGCGGCAGTTCGAAAACCTTGGCCATGGAAATAAAATCATTAAAGTGGTTGATCCGGATAATGCCGGCCCGTTCGAAGGCGGTGTTGATAATGTCTTCGTTGTTGGCCAGTGCGGCGGTATGGCTCATGGCCGCTTTTTGACCGGCGGATGTCGTATTGGATTTCAGGATAATGATCGGTTTGTCAATTCTTGATGCCGTTTCGATCAGACGGTCTCCCCGGGGGATGCTCTCCAGGTACATGCCAATGACTTTGGTTTCCGGGTCGCGTCCAAAATACTCCAGGAAATCGACTTCGTCGAGGTCCAGCTTATTGCCGATGCTGGCGAATTTGGCCATGCCAACGTTCTCATCGGTCATCAGATTCCAGAGCATAAGTCCCACGCCGCCGCTCTGCGAGATGATCGACAGTCCCCCCTTGGGAGGGCTGAAGGATGGTACGAAGGGGAGGCACAATCCGTTTGCGGTGTTGGCAACGGTGACTCCGTTGGGCCCGACAAAACGGATGCCATACTGCCGGGCTTTCTGTAACACAAATTCTGAAAGCTTTTTCCCTTCTTCTCCGGATTCATTGAATCCGCCGGAGGGAATGGCCATCCGTTTCACTCCCGCCCGGCCGCAGGAGTCAATGACATCCGGAATCAGCCTTGCGGGAATCATAATAAAAACCAGATCCGGCACCACAGGCAGATCCCGGATGTCCTTGTACATCTTGATGCCGTCCACATGAGCATCCCCGACACGGGGATTGATCCCGAAAATACGCCCCTTGTATCCCCATCGAATCAGGTTTTCCAGTACGATGCGGGGGATATTTTTCGCGCTTGACGACAGCCCTACAATCGCGATGGATTCCGGGTAGAATAGCTTTTCCATTTTCTCCTCCAGGGCAGGAATGAAACAAGGTGCTCATTCTGCTGATCATTTTTTGAATATAAAAAACATCCCAAGACTATTTTGCCGTTTATTTTTTTATGCAGGATTGGTTGCCGTCGTATCTCCAGCCGTTTTTTTCATCACATAACACACAGCTGTCTTTGCCGTTGAATTTCGCGTATCGCCAGCCGTTTCTTTCATCACATCGTATACAGCTTCTGATCCCGTTGTATTTTGTGTAAATCCACCCATATTCGCTTTGGCAGGAACTTCTGGATGAAACATTTTTCACGATGGGGCCTGTTACAGCCGGGCTTGCAAAACTCTGCGCATCGGCAGGCACAGATGCGACAGATAAAAAAACGGATACAGATAATGCTAAAAAAATAATCCTGTTCATCTTATTTCCTCCTTCCCTCAGCTGCAGGCAGCTGCCTGGTGTTGTGTAAGTATATGAAGATCATCCCGTCATGTCAATGGAAACTGATCAGGGGTAATGGTCAGGTTTTTCTGCTATAATCCTCTTGACTCACAAAATCCTCCTGCATATACTCACTTCACATTGAGAAAGGTTAAGTCCATGCGGGTTTCCATCATTTTCAGAATTCATCTGCCAATCCTGGTGGCTCTTTTGATGGCCGGCTGCGCCGGCGTCAAAGTATCCTTTATGGACAGCAGTGATTACGTGGCGCTTCGGCGCGGCGACGTGCTTACAACCGGCAGGCTCAGTGTCTATACCGGTGCCGCGTTGCAGGTGGTCGGGATCGATAAAAAAGCGTGTAATGATCAGGGCGCCGCCTGCCGTAAAGCCTTGATGGAAACCATCGGCCTGCACAGTGAGAAGCGTTTATCGGCACTTTCAGAGCTTTGGCTCCTGGAAGCCATGAGACTCGATAAGCATCGAAGGGATAGAGAGCATGTTGAAGGAATCCTGAATGCTTATCTGGAAACAGCGAGACATGCCTATGCATACATGTTCTGGACGGAGCGCACGCCGAGCATGAGAGCCCTGGAGGACCGGCAGGCACAGGTGCGCGACTACTACAACTTTGCTGTGCAGCAGACGCTTGCCGTTATGTATGAATATTATGGCAGGAACTATCCGATGAACGTTGATGTTATGAGGGATGTTCGCCTTCAGTCCGGTAACTGGAAAATTACCATACGAATCCAGGATGTCCGTTTTGCATCAGAGCGCGCAATCCCCGAAGATTTAATACCCGCTTCTTCACTGTCCTTTCGCGGTTTGCGCAACCAGTACCGCCGTGATGGGCTTGGGGCTGAATTTGTGGCGGTGACTTCCAGCCGTGTGGTTGACACACAAAGTGCAGAAGTGCCCTATAGTGAGACACCGTTTCCGGCAATCACTGCGCTGGTGACCTTTCCGGGAACCAGCCTGGATGAGGTACTCAGTGCACATGAGGCAGTCATCACAGGATATGATCCTTATAACCGTGAGGACGTCGATCCGGTTGGTGCAAAAATCCCGTTGGCTGCAAATTTTACTTCAGCATACGGACTCTGGCTGGCCCGGTCCGGCTTTGCCTCACAGTCTCTGCTTACCCTGATCGGGAGGGGAGAGGTTCTGGAGATGCCGCGGGTGTATCTTCTTCAGCCATACAATCCGAACCGCCGGATTGTCATCATGCTGCATGGATTGGCCAGCAGTCCCGAGGCCTGGATCAACCTGGCCAACGAAGTAATGGGCGATGAAACCCTGCGCCGGAATTACCAGATCTGGCAGGTCTATTATCCGACGAATGCCCCCGTCGCGTTTAACCATATCGAGATTCGCAACGTCATCCAGAAAACGCTTGCGCATTTTGATCCGGAAGGTACTTCCCGTGCATCGAAAAACATCATACTGATTGGCCATAGCATGGGAGGTCTTCTGTCGCGATTGATGGTATCTTCAACTCAAGACCGTTTGTGGGAAGCTTTCCTGAAAAAATACCCGCTGGAAGGCAGACGGCTGGAAATCGCGAAAAAGGAACTGGGGCCATACATGATGTTTGACGCGTTGCCGCAGGTGAACCGGGTGATCTTTATTGCAACTCCGCACAAGGGCACACCTCTGGCTGAAATCGCTCCCGTGCGTTGGATAGCAGGTATTGTCACCGTGCCCCTATCGGTTCTGGGCCGTTTCACAGAAGTTGCCAAACTGCTGGTTGATCCTGGATCCGCCAATCCGGTTTCGTTGACACGGCCATTCAACAGCATTGACAACCTCAGCAGTCACGATCCTTTTATCGGGGCGGTGGCGGATATCCCTGTTTCATCCCGTGTGCGCTACCATTCAATTATCGGATGCAATACCCCTGATCTTCCCCTTTCGGATTCCAGTGACGGCATTGTGCCTTACACGAGCGCCCACCTCGACGGAGCGGACTCTGAACAGGTGATCCAATCAGGACACAGCGTGCAGGAAACGCCTGAAGCCATCATTGAAATACGACGCATTATGCATCTGCATCTTAACTCATCTGACAAAGAACCAATCGGAATGAAAACCGCCTTGCAGTAAAAAAAGCCAGTAGGTGGTTTGAAACATCTTCCCGTTCATATTACAGATTTCCTTTTTCTCGGGTGGAAGTTTTGAAAGTTTTATCCTCTTGACACAAGATATGTTTTTGTGTTTTTCTAAATCACAATCTTACTTGGAACATGTGTGAAACTGCAAAGAGGGTAAACCTGGTATGCAAATTGCTGATTCATGGAGATAAGTAAGAGGAAACCGTCTATGAAATGTCCCCATTGCGGCTATGAGCGAAAGAAAAGCGATGATATCATCAAGGCAACGGAATGTCCTAAGTGCGGAATAATATATAGCAAATGGGAATCAAATGCCTTGCCGGAACATGAAAGGCCTGTTTCCGCGGATTCGGCAAGACCAACAACCGGTTCCGTACCCCAAAAAAAAAGCTCTGTTGAACGATTGGTGATTTACGCCGTCCTTGGTGTTATTTTAATAATTTTCCTGCATGCTATTGCCGTTCCGTATCTCACCAGGTTATCCCAGTCCGATAAAAAAAATGTTGATCAAATTAAGGAAGTTCCTACGGTGACGGAGAATCCTCAACCATTAGCTGATCAGGGCCAGCCCATGTACAGCCAGGCAAGTCCTCCTTCGGATAATTTGCCTGCCCAGAAAGAACTTTCGATTACGGACATCATTCAGGCAAACAGGGAGAGCGTAGTTACCGTAAAGACCGCCGCAGGCATCGGAAGCGGTTTTTTTATCAATCGCGAAGGTCAGATCGTAACCAACAAACATGTACTGTCCAGTCCGGATGGGGCTGAAATCAAAACGATCAACGGAAATGTTTATAAGGTTCTAAAAGTGATTCACGAAGATGCGTCAGCCGATCTGGTGATTGCGTTAACCGATGCGACATCCCGTGAATCGAAACCGGTAAGCATCAATGCCGTTTTGCCGGTGGTCGGGGAGAAAATTATTGTCATTGGCAGCCCGTTGGGACTGGAACAGACCGTCTCCGATGGAATCGTTTCTGCCTTGCGGAGCAATCAGCAATCCATAGAATTTATCCAGATCACGGCCCCTGTTTCTCCGGGAAACAGCGGCGGCCCCCTGCTTAATATGCGCGGGGAGGTGATTGGCGTGGCGACGTTTCAATACAGCTCCGGACAAAATCTGAATTTCTGTGTCGCAGCATCAAGAATTACCGGGTTGCAGCAGGGATTAACATCATCTTCCTCACAGGCTTCCGGCGATCAAAGAATAATGCCTCAGTCCAACGATGTTTATTGCTACATGGATTCGAACGGGCAGGTTTCTTTTGTCAAATGGAAAACGGGAACGCTGATTTCACGCCCGGACGGTAGTCTGGACGTAAAGAAATATGAACAGTGGGTACTGGATCAAATCGGTGGAAATCCGGACAATATCAATCCGGAACGGGATGCCCGTGAAGACCTTGAACGCAACCGTGAAAATCTGTTCAAAAGCGTCTTTCCCCACAGGTCATTTGGTGATTCTGATTTAACACCGGCTGAAAAGGAATGGCTGGAAAGAAGGTATTACCGGCATTATGTGGAGGCTTATAATCAATCCATTGCCCGACGTAATGACGCCATACGAAAATATCGAACGCTGATGAATGAATTCATGCGATTCAGCGCCTCAAGAAGATAAGTTGCTGCCAGGATATAAAAAAAACGCTGACCCTTCGGTCGAACCGGAAATCAGCGTTTTTTTATATCAGTTTCAAAAAGGATAAGAACTATTCAAGAATTGCCAGCACCTGTCCTTCGTTAACGGAATCGCCTACCTTTACTTTAATTTCCTTGATGGTTCCCGAAGCAGGCGCGTAAACGGGAATTTCCATTTTCATTGCGTCCATGATGATCACTTCATCTTCTTCCTTCACCTGATTGCCGACACTCACGGTAATACCGGCGATTTTCCCCGGCATGGGGGCTGTAATTTCCATGCTCATCTGTTTCTCTGTGCCTCCCTCGTATGGAATTTTAATTTTTGTCAATGCATGATCATGTTAGTTTCCATGGATTCTGATCAAATTGCAGGTGGTTTTTACCGTAAAAGCGGGGGCAGGTCAACATATTTATCCGATGAAAAAAATATCGCTTATTGAGTCTTTTTATTCATGCCGGAGAGCTTCAATAGGGTTCATCAGGGAGGCCTTGTAGGCCGGATAAAATCCAAAGAAAATGCCTATCAGACCCGAAAAGCCGAAAGACATCAAAATGGAAAAAGCAGAAATCAATATTGTCCATTCGGCCAACAAGGACAGTAATTCTGCAGCTGCGATTCCCAGGATGACACCAATTAAACCGCCAATGAGGGAAAGGATCAGCGCCTCAATGATAAACTGTGTGCGAATATCCCAGGATTTGGCGCCTACTGCCATTCGGATGCCGATTTCGCGCGTTCTTTCCGTAACCGAAACCAGCATGATATTCATAATGCCGATTCCGCCCACCAGCAGAGACACGCTGGCGATTGCGGCAAGGAGAAGGGACATGACTCTGGATGCCTCTTCCGCCATCTGCATCATCTGTGTGAGATTACGTACCGTGAAGTCGTCTTCTTCTTTTGGTCCGATGCGATGTCTTTGTCTGAGCAGTGCCTTGATCTGCATTTCCGCCCTTTCCAGTTCTTCCGTGCTTTTGGCTTTGACCATGATCTGTCGTACGCTTCCGGGAAGCCACCTGCCAAACAGGTTTCTCTGCGCAGAGGTAATCGGCACATAGATGACATCGTCCTGGTCCTGTCCCATCATGGACTGGCCTTTGCCGGACAGAACGCCGATTACCGTGTACGGAACATTTTTGATCCGGATTGTTTTATTCATCGGGTCATCATTTCCGAAGAGGTTGTCCACAACCGTTTGTCCCAACAGGCAGACCTTGGTTGCGCTCCGAATATCCTGTTCATAAAAATTTCTACCAACGAACAGGTTCCAGTCTTTTACTTCCAGCATGCCTTCATCCGTTCCTATAACCAACGAAGCCCAGTTTTGATTGCCGTAGACAATTTGCGCGCTTCCACTGATGATTGGAGCCGTTGTCAACACAGAGGAACACTCATTTTTGATGGCTTCCGCATCAGAACGGGTCAGATTCTGGAAGGAGCCGCTGCCCAGGCGAATGCCGCTTGAAGTTGTCGAACCGGGCATGACCATGATCAGGTTGCTGCCGACTGTGGCGATCTGTTCGGATATTTTATGGCTGGCGCCTTTTCCCACGGCCAGCATCGTAATGACAGCCGCCACCCCAATGATAATGCCCAGCATGGTCAAGCCGGAACGCATTTTGTTGACACGCAGAGCCCGTAGTGAAATTTTAACCGTTGAAGGAATATTGATCATGGCCCGTTTTCCCTGTCGCTTATGATCTTTCCATCCAGAAAACGGATGATGCGTTTACTGAAGGTCGAAATGTCCGGCTCATGAGTAACCAGCACAATCGTGATGTGCCGCTCTTCATTGAGCCGGACAAAAAGATCCATGATTTCATTACTGGTTTTGGTGTCCAGGTTGCCGGTCGGTTCGTCGGCGAGCAACAGGGGTGCGTTGTTGACCAGAGCCCTGGCAATGGCAACACGCTGCTGCTGACCGCCAGAGAGCTGATTGGGATAATGATGCATCCGCGATTCCAATCCCAGGAGTTTAAGCGCCTCTCTTGCCCTGTCTGTTCTGTCTTTCGGGATCTGCTTCCTGTAAAGAAGGGGGACTTCAACATTTTCCAGCGCTGTCGTCCGGGACAGAAGATTGAATCCCTGAAAAACGAAACCGATTTTTTCATTACGGATTTCAGCAAGCGTGTCAAGGTCCATATCGCTGACATCAATGCCATCCAGCAGATAACGGCCGTTTGTTGGCTCGTCAAGACAACCAATGACATTCATAAAGGTAGATTTGCCCGAACCGGACGGTCCCATGACGGCTACAAATTCTCCTGAAGAAATCCTTAGGGAAACTTTATCCAGTGCATGAACGACGCTGTCACCGACTTCGTATTTTTTTTCGAGTTGATCGGTTTCAATGAGAGCCATGATCTTAAAACCTTGGGCCGGGAGGAGGTCCGCCCCCTGGCCTCGTATTTTTTGTTTTGTCGTTGGTTTTTACTTCTACGATGATTTGATGGTTTTCGTTGAGGTATCCGGAAACAACTTCTGTAAACTGGTTGTCGCTGATGCCTAGCTTCAGGGGGATGCGTTTCGGTTCCTTTTTCTCCAGAATCCAAACCCCTGCACCTTTTGGGGAATCTTTTTTCAAGTCTTTGTCTGTAATCTTTACTCGAAGGGCGGCATTAGGAATTCGTAAAATGTCTTTTTTATCGTCAATGACAATGGAAACATTGGCCGTCATGCCCGGTTTCAGCTTCAGCCCGGGGTTGTCCACCTTAACAATCACAGCATAGGTCACAACATTCTGAACGGTAATCGGCGCATTTCGGATTTCGGACACGTTTCCCTGGAAAATCATTTCAGGGTATGCATCCACCGTAAAACTCACAGGCTGGTTCATTTTTATCCGGCCGATATCCGCCTCATCGATGTTGGCATCGATCTGCATTTTTGTCAGGTCCTGTGCAATGGTGAAAAGAGTCGGTGTTTGGAAACTGGCGGCCACAGTCTGTCCGACATCCACGCTGCGTGAAATCACGATGCCGTTTACGGGGGAGATAATCTGCGTATTGCGAAAGTTGGTTTGAGCCAGGTTTAAAGCAGCTTGAGCCTGTGCAACCTGGGCTTCCGATGCTTTTACCTGTGCAATGGCCGAGAGGTAATTGGTTTCAGAGGTATCCAGATCACTTTTTGAAATAAAATCTTTACCATAAAGAACTTTATTTCTCTTAAAATTGATCAGTGTATCTCGTACGGCAACCCTTGACTTTTCAAGATTGGCCCTGGCCAGGGATAAATTGGCGGAAGCCTGTGCAACCTGCGCTTCAATCGATGCCGGATCAATTTGTGCGAGCAGTTGTCCTTTTTTTACCGGAGAATTGAAATCGACAAAGAGTTGCTTGATTGTGCCGGAAACCTGTGTTCCTACTGATACAGTTGTGACAGCGTTGACGGTCCCTGTGGCTGAAACCGTCGAGCGGATGTCACCGCGGTCTGCCTTCTGCGTAACGTATCGCTGGTTTCGGGAATCATTTTTAAAGAGAAAAAAAGCACCCAAAACAATAAGAATCAGGATGATGAGAGCAATGATGATTTTTTTCATTTGATTCCTCCAATAGCTTTTTCCAGGCTGGCTTGAGCAATGCTGTAGTCTGTTAAAGCCGTGATGTATGTCATTCGGGCATTATAATGTTTGATCAGGGCGTCCGTAATTTCAATGGAACTGCCGACGCCGGTAGCGTATCTTCCGCGGGCAAGTTCAAGGGTCTCTTCCGCTTGGCGCACGATGGCTTTTCCAACTTCGATTCGCTCGAGGGCTTCCTTACGGTTGAGCCATGCGGACTGAACTTCGAGATAAATCCGCTGCTTGAGAGATTCTTCGTTGGCCAGAGCGATGTCCAGAGAGGCTGATGCTTCATCAACAGCATACTTGGTGGATAGACCGGTGAAAAGCGGGAAGGTGAGGGCAACACCGACATTCCATGATCTGTCAATGGAGGTGTCATCTCCTGAATATCCATAAGCGGCATTGCCGGAGAGGGTGGGCAAGTAGCCTATTTTGTTCAGAGTGACGTTCTTTTCCAGGGCTTCCCGTTTCAGAGCAGTGGAAAAGACATCCGGACGGTTTTGATATGCCTGCGAAAGCGCTGATTCGAAGGAAATTTCCGTTTTCTCAGTATCAAATTCATCTTTTACGTCATATTCAGGAACGGATACGACACCCATGGCTTGATTCAACTTTACAAACGCGATCCGCATGGAATTTTGAGCGGAAATGAGCTGGATACTGGCATTACTGAGATTGACTTCCGCGCTGGTGACGTCTATTTTTGAACTTTTCCCTGTTTCAAAAAATGCACGGGCGACATCGTAGTGCTGCTGGAACTGCTTCATCGTTTCCGTTGCGACAGTAACGCTCATTTTCGCTTTGAGAAAAGAATAGTAAGACTGTTTGACACCTAGAATAATTGAGATGGTGGTATCTTTAAAATCGGCTTCAGATGATTCTTTCTGGAGACTTTGTATGCGCACCTTTGTATACGTTTTACCGAAATCAAAGAGGGTTTGGTTAAGGTTCAGCGTATTGGAATAGTTATTATAGGGATCACTTCTGAGCGAAGTTTCAGTAGGGCCCATACGGGAATATCCGGAATTAAAGGTAATCTGTGGAAAATATCCGGAACGGGCCTGGCCGATTTTACTCTCGGATTGTCTGACTGTTCCGGCTGCCGCCTGAATAGCCGGGTGGTTTTTCAAAGCAATGTCGATACATTGCCGTAAAGTAAGGATATCGCCTTGTCGAATGCCATCGGAAGCCCACAGGTTCTGACTGGAAATCAAGAACAATAAAAAGATGTGAAACAATATTTTTTTCATCATGATGCGGAATCCGAATGTGAGTCTGTATGTGTATGCGTTGCTTAACATAACTTTTAAACTCAATAAAGATAAACATGGTCCGCTGATCAAGGACTGTCCTGCCGCTTGTTTCTTGTCACTGATTCATATCAATCTTTATGCCAGAATCATATATAACATACAACATCATGTTAACATTAGACATATCGTTGTTTGCTTCAATTTGATTCTACAGGGATGAACATGTTAGTGGATATTTTGTATCCATGATTTCGTTTAACCGGATAAAATGTAAACATATAAAAATCCCCGCGGACATTGCGACCGCGGGGATTAAATGAAAATCAGTTAAAAAACTCTTTAGAAGGTCAAAGACAACTTGTTGATGACCATCAAGTTATTCTGGATGTCTTGGCCAATTGCAGTTGTTCCGCTGTACCAGTCACCGGTGAAAAGGTAACCTGCTCCAAGCATATAAGATAGATTATTGGTAATTTTGTAAGTTCCGACTAAATCCACTTCCCATCCGTAGTCTCTTCCTTCCCAGGTGAAAGTATTAGCAGGCTTAAGTGTTTTCTCGGCGCGGGCATAGGAAACAGACGCCATGATATCAATCTTGTCAATCGGTCTGAAACCGCCGCGAAGCTGGAAGAACCATGCATTCGCCATGGTGCCGTTGTCGGTGGTGCCGTCCCAACCATTGAGGGCACCGATCCATTTGCCACGGTCGTAATAGTTGAACATAATCAGACAGGGATTCCAGTCGCGCCCGCCATTGATGAGACCACCTTCTATTCTGTTGCTCTCGGGGTCATCACCTGATACATAGGCAATGCTGCCACCTACGTAAACCTTTTTGAAATCAGCCGTTGCATCAACCCAGCCGCTGATGCTGCGGATGTCTCTGTCTTCTCTGACATCAGCAGGGAATTCGAAATTGTCTCTGCCTACCGCATAGTTGAATTCTCCCTGCAGGGCCACCGGACCGATTTTGGCGATCGCGTAAGGCGTGAAGAGGAAATAGTTTCTTGTAAAGGAAGGACCAAGGCCGGTAACCGCGTTAGCGGCAGCACGGTCCGCAGCCTGTCGATAGTAATTTACGTTGAAGCCTGCCTTGCCGTCTTTCCATTTGTATTCACCCAGAAGGTGATAGACATCATTGTCCCTGTCAGCCTGTGTGGCCGTCAGGTTATTGTAAAGATAACTGCGGTCTCTCGTTTTTGAGATAGCGGGCTGAATCATAAACGGGCCATAGGAATATGTATATTTGATTCTTCCTTCAGGCTGGCTGCTGTTGCCGAAAACTGTGCCTGTACTTCCATAATTCATAATACCGACATCGAATATACCGATGGGTGAAGCATAGGTGACATAAGCCCAGTCAAAAGCGATGTTTTCGTTTTCCGCGATTGTTCCGTAAGAATCAACGGCCCGGGCTGTGTCCGGTGCGGTTCTCGAAGCGCCCCAGGGCCGCTCCATGGCATCAAAACGCGTGGTCAAAGTCAAACCGGGTGCTACGATAAACTCTGTTTTTACCCTCAAACCCTGATAATAAAAAGCGGTGCTCGGGCCAAAATCCTTTCCGAAGGTTGTCTTGTTCAGATACATTCCCGCCGCGTAAAATTCGCCGCTGAACTTTAAGTCAACGGCCATCGCTTGCGTACTGAAGGCTACAATCAGCCCAAGTGACAGCAAAACTAACCACATTCTCTTCATTTTTTCCTCCTGAATACAAACTTATTTTTACCTGACCATCAGGTATTTATTTTATTCACCTGTGTGCAGTTGCGTGTTTTCTCTGCACTGCATTTTAAACCGGGACTTTATATCAAAAATTGATATTCTTGTAAACAGAAAAATACAGATATTTTGTAAGAATAAGTAAGAAAGTGTAATGAATTATATTGATAAATTTGTGAATATGTTTTAATGAATCACTCGTTAATGAAGGAGGCTGGATGTCAAAAGAGCTGATGAATACTAAAGAAGTTGCCCAGTATCTTGATATTCATGAAAAACAGGTCTATCTTCTCATTAAAGCAGGGAAAATCCCCTGCACACGAGTGACCGGAAAATGGATTTTCCCTGTTCATCTGATTGACGAGTGGATTCAAAACAGCGCGAAGGATTCTCTTAAACAGGCCAGGAAAAAAGCAAAATCTTTTACAGGTACGCTTTTGGCAGCCGGAAGTAACGATCCGGTTTTAGACATGCTGCTGACGGCTATCAGGAAAGATTATCCAGAGTTTAATATTTTTTCATCCAATACCGGAAGTGTCAACGGTCTTGAGACACTGAACACGGGACTAACGGATATCGCGTTTTCCCATCTTTATGATGCTGCTTCGGGAGATTATAATATCCCTTATTTGCGGCAGTATTGTACGAATCAATCTCCCGTGGTCGTAAATCTTTTCTATCGTCAAATTGGTTTTCTTGTCGCAAAATCGAAATCGAAAATCTTTAAAGGCTGGGAAAGCCTCACACATAAAAGCATACGTTTCGTAAACCGTCAGAAGGGTTCGGGTATTCGCGTTCTCCTGGATCATGAATTAAAAAAAAGAGGCATCGCCTGTGATGATATTCCCGGTTACGACAACGAAGTATGCACACATTTTGAAGTCGGTCTCTCTTTGATTTCGTCAGAGGCTGACACGGGCATTGCATCTGCTGCCGTGGCAAGAATTCTGGATCTGGATTTTTATCCGCTGGTTGATGAGCGTTTTGACATGATTCTCGACAAAAATACGTTTTTTCAGCCGCCGGTACAGGCTTTTATCGAAACGCTTCAGTCAGATAAATTCAAAAACCGTGTTGAAAAAGTAGGAAATTATAATTTTTCACATGCAGGGAAAATTCTCTATTCCTAGACAGATCAGACGTGAAAATACAATTTAGAGAAAGGAGTGAAAGACATGAGATTATTTATCGGGAAATTTCTGGTGCTGTTTTTAGTGCTATGTGCAAGTTTTGCAATGGCTGCAGACGGGGACAGGTTCATTTTTTTATCCAGCACAATCGGTCCGATTGATTCCGGCATTGTCAGCGCCATGGAGGATCAATTTGAAAAGGAGACCGGCATTCGCGTACGCCATGTCGGTGCGGGAACAGGTGCTGCTCTTAATCTGGCCAGGAAATGCCAGATCGATGTGGTCATGGCTCATGCCAAATCACTGGAGGAAAAATTTATAGAGGATGGGTTTGGCACCCAAAGAATTCCCCTGATGTATAATGATTTTGTCATTGTGGGGCCGGCTTCTGATCCGGCGGCTATCAAGGGTGAAAAATTGGCCACGGAGTCTCTCAAAAAAATCATGGCAAAGAAAGGCAAATTCATCAGCCGCGGAGACAAGTCCGGGACACATGTCGCGGAAATGGAACTCTGGCAGAAAGCCAATATTAAGCCTGAAGGCGAATGGTATGTGGTTTATGAAAAGGGAGCGGAAGGTAATGTTGCCACACTGAAGTACACCGATCAGCAGGCGGCCTATACGGTAATTGACAGAGCCACCTATTTGTCCCTGAAAGACACAATTAAATTGGTGATCCTGGTGGAAGGCGACGAGGCGCTCCTGAACTATATCTCATTAATACCGGTGAATCAGGGAAAATGCCCCCGGGTCAACAAGAAAGACACCATGAAGTTTGTCAAATGGATGACGTCGCCTGCAAAAGGACAAAAGATCATCCGGGATTTCGGGAAAGACAAATATGGTTCACCATTATTCTTCCCCAATTCTCTGGAATGGCAAAAAACACACAAAAAATAAGAATATCAAAATGTAAAGGAGATCCATCATGAAATTATTCAATAACAACAAATGGACGATCATATTATTGATTGTGGGAGCGCTTATTGTAATGGGAGCGGCAAATGTTTTTGCGGCGCCCAAGCAAAAAAATATCATTTTGGCCACAACGACCAGCACACAGGATTCAGGACTGCTCGATAAATTGATCCCCATCTTTGAAAAGAAAACGGGGTACTTCGTTAAAACGATTGCCGTTGGCTCCGGGCAGGCGATGAAGATGGGAGAAAAAGGGGAGGCTGATGTCCTGCTGGTTCATTCACCCGCAGCCGAAACAAAATTTATTGAGGAAGGGTACGGCGTCAATCGCCGTCTGGTGATGCACAATGATTTCATTATCGTTGGCCCGGCCGCTGATCCCGTAAAAATAAAAGGTGTGAAATCGTCGTCCGAAGCACTGAAACTCATCGCCAATGCCAATGCATTGTTTGTCTCCCGCGGTGACAATTCAGGAACGCATTCCAAAGAGAAAACCTTGTGGACAAAAGCGGCCATCACACCCGCAGGGCAAAAATGGTATCAGGAAACCGGTGCGGGCATGGGACATACTTTAAACGTTGCTTCGGAGAAGAAAGGTTATACCCTGACGGACCGCGGCACCTATCTGGCAACAAAAAAGAATCTGGCGCTGGAAATCCTCAACGAAGGCGATGCGGCGCTGCTCAATATTTATCATGTCATTGAAGTCAACAGTGCTAAATGGCCAAAAGTGAATGCACAGGGTGCCAAAGCTTTTTCTGATTTCATGGTTTCAAAAGAAACCCAGGATATTATCAAAACCTTCGGCGTTGATAAATATGGCTCCCCTCTGTTCTTCCCGGATGCGGGGAAAAAGGTTGAAGATTTAGGGAAATAAATTCATGTAAGGGAACGGTCACAATCATCCCTGATTCGGAAGGAACGTTTCCCCTAATCTTTTAAAAAGAACAAACGAGGAAAAAAATCTTTCAATGGAATTAATCGCACAGGGGATCGTTAAAGCTTTTGAACTGATCTTCAGTTTTGATCCTGAAGTCATGGGCATTACGTGGCTGTCTCTGAAAATTTCGGGGACAGCCACGTTTATCAGTCTTTTCATTGGTGTCTCCATCGGAACGTCGGTTGCTTTGACCAGTTTTCCCGGGAAAAGGCTGGTCATCAGTTTAATCAATACAGGAATGGGATTGCCGCCGGTTGTGGTAGGGCTTTTTGTGACCATCATGATCTGGCGCAGCGGTCCTCTGGGATTTCTGGAAATCCTTTATACCCCTTATGCCATGATCATCGCGCAGGCAATCATCGCTACGCCGATTGTTATGGGAATATCTCTGGCATCCATTCAAAATCTGCCTCCGAATCTGCGGCTGCAAATCCTCTCTCTCGGGGCAACCCGGCTTCAGATGGTATGGGTATTGATCAAAGAAGCGAAACTGCCGCTGCTGGCGGCCGTTATGGCAGGTTTCGGAGGCGTGATTTCCGAAGTCGGCGCTTCCATCATGGTCGGCGGCAATATCAAGGGGTATTCCCGGGTTCTCACAACAGCAACCGTAATGGAAACCGGCAAAGGTAATTTCGATATCGCCATTGCCCTGGGCATTATTCTTTTGATTCTGGCGTTCCTGGTTAATCTTGTGCTGACGCAGGTACAGCAAAGGCAGCGTCTGCGATGAATCCTATTCTTACCATTCAAAACTTAATCGTGCGGCGCGGCGGGGCGAAGGTACTGGACATTGATGAGTTGAATGTCGAAACCAGCAGAATCCTCGCTCTGATAGGACCCAACGGTGCAGGCAAGTCAACCCTTCTCCTGACAATGGCCGGTTTGTTGAAACCGGATCAGGGAAAGATTTTCTATCGGGGGAATCCGATTGACAGCAATGCCAGTCGATCCGACATGCGCAGAAGTGTCAGCGTGGTTTTTCAGGAACCTTTGCTGCTCAATACAACCGTCTATAAAAATGTTGCCCTGGGGCTGAAATTCCGGCACCTGACATCCGCTGAGATTGCAAAAAGCGTCGAGGAGGCGCTGGACTATTTTGGCATCAGTTTTCTGGCAAAACGATCGGCCAAAACGCTTTCAGGTGGAGAGTCGAAAAGAGTTTCCCTGGCGCGCGCTTTTGCCTTAAAACCCCAGCTCATTTTATTGGACGAAGCGTTTAATTCCCTGGATCCGCCAACACGGGAAACGCTGATCGAGGACCTGCAGAATATTCTGGAAAAAACAAAAATTACCGCTGTGATGGCGTTGCATGATCGTGAGGAGACCTTGCGGCTGGCACAGGATGTTGCTGTCATGACGGCCGGTAAGATCATTCAGACGGGGACCACAACGCAGGTGTTTAATGAACCTGACTCAGAATTTGTGGCCAGTTTTGTCGGTACGGAAACAATCCTGGAGGGAATCGTTACCCGCAGCAGTGGAGGGAAGGTGGATGTATCCGTTGCCGGAAAGAATATTGAGGCTGTGGGTGATTTCCTGCACGGGCAAGCTGTATACTGCTGCATAAGACCTGAAAATATTACTGTTCATCCCACTATTCCGGAAAGAAGCAGTGCCCGGAATATTTATGAAGCCAAAGTACGGAAAATCATACGCCAGGCTTTTTTCTATAAAATGATCTTAGATTGCGGTTTTACTGTCGTTGCCTACACCACGGTTTCTTCCTGTGAAGATTTGGGAATCTGTGAAGGTTCAACAGTGGCTTTTTCTTTTAAGGCCACTGCCGTTCATGTCATGAAGCGGGAAAAATAAAATTTTTTTCATCTCCTGTAAAACAGGTTAGATAAAAAATTAATTTCTTATAGATCAATGACTGAAAAAAACAGGGAGGTGAAAACCATCACTCGTTACCACGATTATCTGAAAAGAATTCAATCGGGCCAAAAGGGTTTGAATCCCTATCTGGATTATTTCAAGATCACCATGAAGGATCTGGGTAACGGCTGCGCCTGTTTTCAAATGCCTGTACGTCCGGAATATCTTCAGGGCGCCGGTGTCATGCAGGGTGGTTTAATTGTTGCCCTGGCAGACGAAGCCATCGCCCATGCCATGATGACACAACTGAATCCGGAAGAGGATTTAACCACGATAGAACTGAAAAGCAATTTCCTGTCGAGTGCTGCGGAAGGCGAGCTGTTCGCTGAAGCGCATGTTTTTAAAAAAGGCCGAAGTCTGATGATCGGCGATTGCATTGTGAAAAACGAAACAGGGAAAAGCGTATGCCGCGTATCAGCGACATTTTTACTTCTGAAGAAAAAGGAAGATGATAAGGATAACAATCGCTGAGATATGTTCTGACTGCGGTAAGATATAAAAAAGCCCCCTGATTTCAATTCAGGGGGCTTTTTTCAGTT
>CAYMYR010000030.1:22126-31628 GCA_964394715.1 uncultured Smithella sp. | reverse complement strand
CCCCATTGAGTGCCTACAACCGCAACATTGGCCATGAGTATATGCTTTCCTACATCTTAATCGGTGTAATGGAAATTACGTGCGGTAATTTCCTCAGTTTCTCGAGAACTTCCGGATCGACCGGTGAATCCGTGTTCAGAACGACCAGCGCTTTCTTCGACTTGGCGTCGCGGCTCAAATGCAGGCGGGCGATGTTGACATGATTGTCCCCCAGCGTCGTTCCCAGATTGCCGATGACGCCCGGCTGATCGTCGTTGGAAACGGCCAGCATCCACCCTTCCGGCACGATTTCCACAGAGAATTCATTCACGCGAACGATGCGTGGATCATTTTTCCCGAAAGCGGCGCCTGCGGTTTTGCTGGTTTCTTTGGATGTTTTCACGGTCAAAGAAATCATATTGGTGAAATCTTTGATTTCCGTGCTTTTGGATTCCACAACCTTGATGCCTCTTTCTCTCGCAATTACCGGCGCATTAATGTAATTGACGGTTTCCTTCAGGATTGGATCGAGGAGCCCCTTGATCAGTGAAATCGTGATCGGGGCGACATTGTGGTTGAGAAGCTCCCCGCTGTATTCAATGTTGACTTCCTGAATCGCGCCTATCAGGAGCTGGGCCTGGAAGGTCCCGAGTTTTTCAGCAAGTTCGAGATAAGGCTTGATCTGCGCCATGACATCGCTGCTCACAGACGGGAAGTTGACTGCGCCTTTAATTTCGCCGGTGGCGAAATAAGCGGCAATCTGATGGGCAATGGCAATGGCCACGTTGGTCTGCGCTTCGTCCGTTGACGCGCCCAGATGCGGTGTGCAGATGACATTGTCCAGCCCGATCAGATCCGTGTTACGGGTCGGTTCTTCTTCAAAAACGTCTATGGCGGCACCGGCCACCTTTCCGGATTTCAGCGCGTCGCAGAGGGCTTTTTCATTTACAATACCTCCGCGGGCGCAGTGAATCAGGAACACGCCTTTTTTCATCCTGGCAAAGGATTCTTCATTGACAAGATTTCTCGTCTCAGCGGACAGCGGTGAGTGCACCGTAATGAAATCTGAATGGGTATAGAGTTCATCCATGCTGACCATTTTCACGCCCATTTTTTCAGCGACTTCCGGTGAAATGAACGGATCATGGGCGATGACATTCATTTTCAGGCCGATGGCCCGGTCCGCGACTACGCTGCCCACTCTTCCAAGTCCAATGATGCCCAGGGTTTTATTGCAATACTCATTGCCCATGAATTTACTTTTTTCCCACTTGCCTGCTTTCATGGATGCCGTGGCCTGGGGAATTTTCCGCGCGAGCGACACCATCATGGCGATGGCGTGCTCGGCGGTGGTGATGGTATTGCCGCCCGGAGTGTTCATGACGACGATACCCCGCTTGCTCGAGGCGGGAATATCAATGTTATCAACACCGGCTCCGGCCCGGCCGATTGCCGAAAGCTTCACAGCCGCTTCAATGATTTCAGCCGTAACTTTTGTAGCCGAACGGACGATAAGAGCATCGTAATCTTTGATGGCATCTTTTAACTGGTCAGGCGTCATACCTGTTTTGACGTCGACTGTTACCCCCGGCGAGTTCCCCAGAATTTCGGCAACTTCGGACGCCATGGAATCACTGACCAGGACCCTTTTTATCACATTTTCCATGCTGCTCTTCCGTTAAAGGCTTTTCACCTTTTCGTTGAAAACTTTTTCCAGTTCAGCGAGCGCCACTTTGAGATCGGATTCTTCAATCGTCGGGCCGCACCAGAAACGGTAACCGGCGGGCGCGTCCTTGTAAGAGTTAATATCATGAGCGATATTTTTCTTGCTCAGGTCGGAGGTGATGCTCTTGAGAAATTTGCTTTTCGCGTCTGCATCGAGTGCCGCTACTTTTGGATGTGTGACGGAGAGGCAAACGGATGTGTTGGAGCGGACCTTCGGGTCATTGGCCAGAAATTCGATCCAGTCGGTCTTGGCAACCCAGTCTTCCACCACTTTCAGATTGGCTTTGCTCTTCCTGACCAGTCCGTCAATGCCGAACTTACCGGCCCAGTCGAGGGCGTCAAGGTAATCTTCCACGCACAGCATGGAAGGGGTGTTAATGACATCGCCTTCAAAAATGGCCTTATTGATTTTGTCGCCTTTTTTCAGGCGGAAAATTTTCGGCATTGGCCAGGACGGGGTATAGGATTCCAGGCGGGCAACCGCTCTGGGGCTCAGAATCATCATGCCGTGTGCGGCTTCTCCGCCAAGGCATTTCTGCCAGGAATATGTGAGAACGTCGATTTTGCTCCAGTCCACTTCGTTGGCAAATGTGTAGCTTGTGGCGTCGCAAAGCGACAGACCTTCACGGTCGGCGGGAATCCAGTCCCAGTCGGGAATACGCACGCCGCTTGTGGTACCGTTGGCGACGAAAACCACGTCTGTTTTCCAGTCCACTTTGGAAAGATCGGGAAGCTTGCCGTAATCGGCTCTGATGATGGTGGGATTGAGTTTCAGCTGTTTGTTCACATCCGTGGCCCAGCCTTCGGAGAAGCTCTCCCAGACCAGCACAGTCACGGGCTTGGGACCTAAAAGCGACCACATGGCACATTCGAAAGCGCCCGTATCGGAGGCCGGCAGAATGCCCACCAGGTAATCGGCCGGAATATTCAAGATTTTACGAGTATCGTTCATTGCTTTGACGATTCTTTCTTTTCCCAGTGCGGAACGGTGTGAGCGGCCGACCGGCGCGCTCTTCAGCGCGTCGATATTCCACGCTGGCCTCTTGCTGCAGGGGCCGGAACTGAAATTGGGGTTCAACATAAATATCCATCCTTAAAATAAATTTTCTTAATCATCTTTTTTTCATACCAGTATTGATTTCTTTTCTCAAGAAATTTAAACGGTAATAACGGTCAAAGGACAGGGATCCGCAAGATGGGCCCGACCCCCGGAGATCATTGCAAACTTTTGATTTATTTATGAAAAACTGCAGGCAAAAAGGTTTGCGGGGGAAAAGCGTGACGATGTTTTTCGTTTTTCCCCCGCCGGTTTTATGCCGGTTGAAGACCGACCATTTCATGAATCCGGCCGGTGACCTGCGGGGACAAACCCATGTCCGCGGCCAGTTTGTTAAGGTAGTCCCTCTCTTCCAGCGTGTCTACTTCGATGGCGAGAAGTGAGGCTGCATAAATCTGCGCTGCGAGTTGGGGCTGCCCCTGGGCGGCCATAACCAGAGTTTCTGTTTCCATGGGCTGCCGCAGCTGGTTGATAAAATAGTCCTGCGTTTCGCCATCAACGCCCAATTCCTGAAATTTCGATGTAAACCGGTCGAGTTCATTCTGATCAACCTGACCGTCTGACTTGATGGCGTTCATCATGGCTTTGAGGATCAGTTCTGAACTCTGTTCAAGTTCTTTTTTTTCGGTATCTGTTTGAGGTTCCAGAAGCCCGACCGGCACCTGCCTGTTTGGTTGACCGCTTTCTTTCAGGGCTTTCAGCGCCATGGCCCCGAGCAGTGCCATCAGTCCTCCGCCCACCGCTCCTTTCAGGGATTTTCCTCCTCCGCCCAGCAGAGCGCCGATGAGCGCTCCCAGACCTCCCACGGCAAGGTTCCTGTTGCCTCCGACCGCCTGTCCGGCTCCTCCCAGCATGCTTGAAAGCAAATCGCCGATGCCGCCACCCGCGCCCGCGGTTCCAGTGTTCTGCCTGCCGCCTCCGAGCATGCCGGAGAGCAGGTCACCGATACCTCCTCCTCCGCTGCTTTTGCTGCCGCCCAGGGCGCTCGAAAGCAAATCGCCGATGCCTCCTCCGCTTCCCTGTCCGGCTGATTTTTCCATCATGCCCGACAGGCTGTCCATGACACTGCCGCCGCCCAGCGAGTTCTTCATTCTCTCGCCCGAAGATCGTGACATTCCCGTTTGCACCATTGCACCTAGAAGTTCACCAATGTTCATGGCTTCATCCTCCTGTTTTTAAGTTGTCTTTTGTTAAGGAAAAAACGGATGCTTATTTAATGCAGACACGGCGCACCTGTTTGAAATCGGTCATTCCCTGAATCGATTTCAGGATACCGTCCTGCAGCAGAGTTGTCATTCCCTCAGACATTGCTGTATTGCGCAGGACTTCCACCGTTTCATGTTTTTGCACCAGTCTCTTGATTTCATCTGTGGCCACCAGAAGTTCGTGAATACCCATCCTGCCCTTGTATCCGGTTTTATCGCAGGCATCACATCCTTTTGGTCGATAGAGCTTAAAACTGTTGTTATACGGGATTTTCAGCTTGGCGAATTCTTCAACGCCATAGCTTTGAGCGATTTCGTCATATTCCTCTTTTTCGGGATGGTACTGCTCTTTGCATCTTTTACACAACGTGCGAACAAGTCGCTGGGCAAGAATGCCCAGCAGGGCGTCGGCGAAATTCAGGGGATCAATGCCCATGTCGAGTAGACGAACGATCGTTTCCGGAGCGCTGTTGGTATGCAGGGTGCTGAACACGAGATGGCCGGTCAGAGAGGCTTCAACACCGGTTTTTGCCGTTTCGTAATCGCGCATTTCACCGACCATGATGATGTCCGGATCCGCACGTAAAAATGACCGCATGGCCGCCGCGAAGTCAAAACCGATTTTTGGCTGAACCTGGACCTGGCGCAGTCCGTATTGAGTGATTTCAACGGGGTCTTCGGCTGTCCAGATTTTTCTGTCGGGTTTGTTGATGTGGCGCAGTGCCGCGTGCAGGGTAGTTGTTTTACCGGAGCCGGTTGGCCCGACAACCAGAATCATTCCATAAGGCTTGGTGATGATTTTAAGCAGTTCACTGAAATTATGTTTTGTTAATCCCATTTCTTCAATGGGCATCGTTTCACCCTTGGCCAGCAGACGCATGACGACGTCTTCCACGCCACCCTGTGTGGGGATAGTGGCTACACGCAGTTCCAGTTCTTCGCCACCTGCACGGCGGAATTTGATTTTACCGTCCTGGGGCAATCGTTTAACCGTGATATCCAGGTTGGACATGATCTTGATGCGGGAGATCATCGCCGCGCGATAACTGAATGGAACGGTCTGGTATATTGCACAATCGCCGTCTACACGGAAACGGATTTCCACATTTTTCTTGCCTATATTCGGTTCGATATGAATATCAGATGCCCGGCGGACACAGGCATCGTTGATCACTTTATTTACCAGCTGCATGATCACGCTGTCGGATTCCGTGATCATTTCTCCTCCGTCATCTTCGTCGTCGAAGCCCCTATCTTCATCATCAAGTTTGCCGAGGAGTTCTGTGAAAGAACGTTCGGACTCCGAAGTTCCGAAAAACAGGTTGATGAATTTCAAGATGTCTTCGGGCAATGCAACATCGTACTTTAATTTTTTTGTTTTCAGAAGGTTTTCGATGGCGTCTCTTTTCAGGATGTTGTTGGGATCATCAACAATTATATGAGTCCATCCATCGATTGTTTCCAGTGGCACCCATAATTCGCGGCGAAGATAATCTTTTTTCAGGTTTTTCAGCAAATCGCCGGGAATCACGGTTTTTTCATTGTAATGAATAAAACGGCAGCGATAAAAGTCTTCGAATGAATGTCCGATATCATCCTTGGAAATTCTATGATGATTCATCAGATACTGTTCGATGGGTTCTTTTTTCTCCCGGGCTCCCTGCCAGGAAGCTTCCATTTCTTCATCCGTCAGCAAACCCCGCGTGACGAGAAAATCAAAACGGGTTTTACGGCGGCGCGCGAAACGCCGCTGATTGTAAAAGGCGACGCCCAGGACCTCGGCAATTTCAACCGCCAGACCGACTTCTTCTTCGGTAAATTTACCTTCACCGTATTTTCGGTTAAGGATCTGGATAACTCCCATGAGCTGGTCTTCGTAAAAAATGGGAACCGCCAGGATCTGTTTGGTTCTATACCCCGATTTTTTGTCCCAGCTTCCGTCAAATGTCAGTTCAAAGTCCATTGCTTTGAGTTCGGCCTGGTTGTAGGCATCGGCAATATTGACAAGATTAAAAGTGTTGGCCACATACCCCGCAATGCTGTGATTATCAATAGGTACGCGGATTTCCTTGAGCTGGGAACCGGCCAGAAACATGGAGTAGATTTCGTTGTGGAGCTGGTCCACGACATAAATCGTAATCGACTGGGCGTTAAACAGATTCAGGATGCCGTCTTTCAGATCGACCAGGATTTGCGGTATGTTCTGTGCCGCGTGAATGCGGTTGCTGATTTCCTGCAGACTCTTTCGTATCCGCAGTTTTTCATCCACGAAGACAGTAGGATCGGGTTCAGGCTGAAAGCTCATCGAAAAACTTCTCCCTTTCTGCATATATACAACAATGCAGATTTGACATTTTAGCAAGCACCGGAATGAATGTCAATGAAACTGATTGTCAGGTGCAAGTTCCTTGACACAGGGGATTTGCCTTTTGCGCGCTTCAATCAATCAACCGGCGGTCACGATTTTTGAAAAATCGGCGACTTTGTGAAACAGATCGGATATCTCTGCCAGAAGGGACAAGCGATTGAAACGGATCTTTTCATCCTTGTCCATGACCATGACATGATCAAAAAAAGCATCCACAGGGGGACGCAAAGCGGCGAGTTTATTCAAAGCGGCATGAAAGTCTTTTTCGGCAATGCCTTTTTCCACGCGTGTTTTAATGCTGTCAAATGATGAAAACAGTTTGATTTCGGCTTCATGTACAAGCAGATTGACATCCACCTGGCCATTATGGAAGTCTTTTAAAATATTGTCCACCCTCTTAAAAGCAATGGAAATGGGTTCAAATTCCGGGTTTTGGCGGAAGGATTGCAGGGCTTTGATTTTTTCAATCACCTGGACAAAATCATCGATGTCCGTTGAGAGAACAGCGTCCACCGTATCATAAGCGTAGCCCTGGCTGATCAATTGATTCTGCAGGCGTCCTTTAAAAAACTCCAGCACATCTTGCTTGATCTCTTCGGCGGGTTTTTTCAGGACATCTTTCAGCGACGCCAGGGTTTCATCGATCAGAAAATGCAGGCTCAAGGCATAACCTTTTGATAATACGATATTAATTATTCCAAGTGCCTGGCGGCGCAGCGCGTAGGGATCGGCCGTGCCCGTGGGTGGTATGCCCACGGCGAAGAACCCGACGATTGTGTCAATTTTATCGGCAATACCGACGATGGCCCCTTCGTCCGTTTCCGGAAGGTCTCCGCCGGCAACAACAGGCAGGTAGTGTTCATAAATGGCGCTGGCAATCTCCGGTTTTTCACCTGCTAAAAGAGCGTATTCACGGCCCATGATGCCCTGAAGTTCCGAGAACTCGCCTACCATAAGCGATTCCAGATCGGCCTTGGCCAGAAGAGCTGCACGGTCCACATTCTTCTTTACGGAGGGTTTGACTTTTGAAGCGATCTTTACAGCGAGTTTCCGGAAACGCATAACTTTTTTATGGGATGTTCCCAGAAGGGTATGAAAGACCACTTTTTTCAGTGATTCCACACGATTCTCCAGGGAAACTTTCTTGTCTTCCTCAAAGAAAAATGATGCGTCGGCCAGGCGTGCCCGCAACACCCTTTCGTTTCCTTTTGCCACAACGGCAAGATCGCGGGGGCGGGTATTGCTCACGGCAATGAAATAAGGCAGAAGCTTCCCTTCGTTATTGACAACGGGGAAATATTTCTGGTGGGAGATCATGGTGGTTGTTAAAACATCCTTGGGAAGTTCCAGATAGGTTTCATCAAAACCGCCCCGCACAATCACCGGATATTCCACAATGAAGCTGACGGTCTCCAGCAGTTCGTCCGTATAAAACAGCTCTCCGCCAACTTCAGCCGCTGCTTTCCGGGCCTCCTCCAGGATCAATTTTTTCCGTTCTTCGGGGTCCGCAATGACGAAATTCTCTTTCGTTTTGGACAGGTAATCTTCAAACCCCGTAACCGTAAACGGGTTCGGGCTCATAAAGCGATGCCCGTAAGACGTGTTACCGCTTTCAATATCTTCAATCTTTACGGGAATTACATTTTCGCCATATATCGCAAGAATCCAGTGGACGGGACGTGCAAAACGCAAATCATAGCTTCCCCATCGCATGGATTTCCGAAAGGGGATAGACAGCATGAATTCCCTGAGAATTCCCGGGAGGAGTTCGGATGTTTGCTGGCCTGGAATGGTTTTCCTGGCGCCAAGGTATTCGCCTTTCTCTGTGGTGATGGTTTCCAACTGGGAGACTTCCATTCCCTGTCCCCTGGCAAATCCCAGGGCGGCTTTTGTCGGCTGGCCGTTTTCATCAAAAGCGGCCTTTTTAGCGGGACCCAGCTTTTCAATGGTCTGATCATCCTGCCTTGCTGCAAGATCCGCTATGTGAAGAACCAGACGGCGCGGTGTCGCAAGACAGCGTATGCCGTTAAAGGCGATTCTTTTTTCCGTCAAAGACTTGCGGATGATCTCTTCCATGTCAACCACGGCTTTGGATAAAAAACCCGCTGGAATTTCTTCGGTGCCGATTTCAAAAAGCAGTTCGTTGCTCATTTTATCTCCAGTTCATCTAGTTATTCTTTAAAAGAGGATATCCCAGTTCTTCGCGCTGCTTTAAATAAAGTTCGGAGGCAAGCCTGGCGAGATTGCGCACCCGCCCGATGTAACTGGTCCGTTCGGCTACGCTGATTGCACCGCGCGCATTGAGCAGATTAAAGGTGTGGGAGCATTTCAGGCAGTAGTCATAGGCGGGCAGGGCCAGATTTTTTTCCGCAATGCGTATGGCCTCCTCTTCATAAGTGTCAAAAAGCTTGCGTAGCATCGGGATGTCCGCCACCTCAAAATTATAGGTGGAAAATTCCACCTCGCTTTTATGATGCACGTCGCCGTATTTGACTTTGTCCGTCCACTGCAGGTCGTATACGTTGTTGATGCCCTGGATGTACATGGCGATGCGTTCCGTGCCATAAGTCAATTCAGCGCATACCGGGCTGCAATCGAAGCCGCCGACCTGCTGAAAGTAGGTAAATTGGGAGATTTCCATGCCGTCGAGCCACACTTCCCAGCCCAGGCCCCAGGCACCCAGCGTCGGGGATTCCCAGTCGTCCTCCACGAAACGGATGTCGTGCTCAAGTGGATCAATTCCGAAACTCCTGAGGGAGTTCAGGTAGAGTTCCTGGATATTGACAGGCGATGGTTTCATAATCACCTGGTACTGGTAATAATGCTGCAGACGGTTGGGGTTTTCTCCGTAGCGACCGTCGGTGGGGCGTCGCGATGGCTGAACATAAGCCACGTTCCAGGGTTCCGGCCCCAGCGCGCGCAGGCAGGTGGCGGGGTGAAAAGTGCCTGCTCCGACTTCCATGTCGTAGGGCTGCTGGATGACACAGCCCTGAGAGTGCCAGTATTGTTCGAGAGCAAAAATCAATTCCTGAAAAGTCACAGGGTCCTCCTTAAATTGTTTACCGAAAATGAAATGCCGGTCTTGCTGCAGAAACCGTACATGCAATTTTACAAGCGGCTCACTATCATGAATGGCCGGAGGGGTCAATGTTAAAGGCAAGGTTCAAG
>CAYMYR010000030.1:0-22026 GCA_964394715.1 uncultured Smithella sp. | reverse complement strand
TGAATGGTTTCTGCAGTTTTTTGTTGACAGGACATGTCAACTTTTTTATGAATAATAAATTTGTTGCATTCACGATAATTTAGTTAGCTTTCCGGATGTCATGAAACCATATGCTGAACTTCACCTTTCATAATCCCACGAACGTTTTTTTTGGCCGGGACACCATCCCTCAGATTACCGGCGAAATTCCAAATGACTGTCGTGTGATGATCACCTTCGGCAGAGGCAGCGCCAGGCAAAACGGTGCTCTTGATGAAGTACAGACCGCCCTGCAGGGGTACGACGTCACCTGGTTCGGCGGAATCGAACCGAATCCGGAATATGAAACGCTCATCAAAGGCGCGGGTATTGCCCGCGAAAAGAAAATTAACTATCTGGTGGCTGTCGGCGGCGGATCGGTTATTGATGGAACGAAGTTCATGGCCGCCGCCGCTGCTTTTACCGGGGATCCTTTTCGCTTGCTGGACAACAAAGGGGCAGACATCCGAAGGGCACTGCCGGTCGGTGCTGTGGTGACCCTGCCGGCAAGCGGTTCGGAAATGAACAGCCGCGCCATCATCAGCCGCCGAAATTTCATGGTGAAACGCGCCATCATGAATTCTTCGCTTTTTCCGCGTTTTGCAGTGCTGGATCCTACCAAGACCTATACCCTGCCTGCCCGCCAGATTGGCAACGGAGTGGTAGACACGTTTGTGCATGTTCTTGAGCAGTATATGACTTATCCCGTCGGAGGCGCCGTCCAGGACCGGCTGGCTGAGGGGCTGCTGCATGTTCTGATTGAAGAGGGACCGAAAGCGTTGACGCATCCTGAAAATTACGATGTTCGCGCCAATCTCATGTGGGCGGCGACACTCGGGCTGAATGGACTAATCGGTGCGGGTGTTCCGCAGGATTGGGCTGCACATCGTTTGGGATATGAATTGACGGTCCTGTACGGATTGGATCATGCCTGCACACTGGCTGTCCTGGTGCCGGCCATGCTTCAGGTTCGCGTGCAGGGCAAACGCCACAAACTGCTGCAGTATGCCGGACGTATCTGGGGCATTGCTTCAGGCAGTGAAGAGGAGCGCATGGAAAGCGCAATTCACAAAACCAGGATGTTTTTTGAATCTATGGAGCTGCCGACCCGTTTCAGCGACTGTGATGTGCCGAATGTTGATATTGATCGGATCATTAGAATGCTTGAAGAGCACGGAATGGTCAACCTTGGGGAAAATAACGATGTCACCCCGGAGATGATGCGGAAAATCCTGGAACTTTGCCTGTAGCGAATGCAGGTGATCCATCTGCATTGCAGAAAGATATTTTATGCACAATATTTTACCCGAAATCGGGACTGCAATTCTGGCGGCTACAGCACTGGGATTCCTCTTTCAGCTTTTCCGGCAGCCGGTTATCCTCGGTTATCTGGTGGCCGGAGCGCTTATCGGGCCCGAGATCGGGCTGAAACTGGTATCGAATCCGGCCAATATTGAAGTCATTTCAGAAATCGGTTTAATTCTTTTACTTTTTATCATTGGTCTGGAGCTCAATCCTGCCAGTCTTCTTTCTTCGGGGAAAACACTCGTCTATGCAGGTATCGGACAGTTTGTCTTTTGCCTCCTGATCGGTCTGGGTTTTTTTGTGCTGCTGGGGTACCCTCTCGGAGGAGGCCGCATTGATGCACTTTATCTTTCGCTGTTCTGCGCATTATCCAGCACGGCGATTGTTGTGAAGCTTTTGTATGACAAGTTTGAACTCGACACGCTGCCGGGCAGGATCAGTCTGGGAATTCTTATCTTTCAGGATTTGTGGGCCATCCTGATTCTGGCTTTGCAACCGAATTTTATGAACCCGGAGGTTCCCCTGGTGGTGATGGCCCTGGGGAAGGCCATTTTGCTGCTTGCCGTCGGTTTTCTGCTGAGCCGTTATGTTCTGCGCCGGATTTTTGCCCGTATTGACAAAACACCGGAAATGGTCGTGGCCATATCCATTGCCTGGTGCACGTTTATGGCGGGACTGGGATCATGGATCGGCATGTCCATGGAAATGGGTGCTCTTATTGGCGGAGCGGCAATTGCATCGTTCCCGTATGGCGTGCATGTCACGGCAAAAGTGTTGCCGCTCAGGGATTTTTTTCTGACGCTTTTTTTCCTGTCCATCGGCATGAAAATTCCTTTTCCTGAATGGTCAACATTAATGATGGCTTTCATCATTGTTTTATTCGTGATCGTTTCGCGTCTCATCACTGTATACCCGATCCTGTCCCTTACCGGCAGCGGGCGGCGGACCAGTTTTATCACCAGCCTGAACCTGGCGCAGATCAGTGAATTTTCTCTGGTCATCGCGGCCCTCGGTGTGAGCTATGGGCACATTGAGCAGTCCCTGATGTCCCTGATCATTTACGCCATGGCTATGACCTCGGTTTTATCATCTTATTTTATCAAGGGTAACCACCGCCTTTATCTCATTTTCGACGGTCTTCTTTCAAAATGGGGATGGCCTTCAAATGAAAAAGAACAGAACACGCAGGATGACATCAATCATTATCCGATTGTGCTGCTCGGTTATCATCGAAGTGCCCGGGCGCTTATTGAAAAAATTCAAGACACCGCCCCCGATCTTTTGAAAAAAATTATGGTAATTGATTTTAACCTGGAAGTTTTCAAAGAACTGGACGACAGGAACGTCAAAGGAGTGTTCGGTGATATCAGCAGCATGGATACCCTGGATCATGTCCATGTTGCCAAAGCGGAGATTATTTTCTCAACAATTCCGGATATGCTGCTTAAAAAAACCTCCAATCTATTGTTGGTTAAAACATGCAGGACTTTAGCCCCTAATGCAGTGATTGTGGCGACGGCGGATTCAGCGGAACAGCTTGAAGAATTGAAAAAGTCCGGCGCCGATGAAGTTTTGCTGCCGTATGCGCTGATTGGAGAAAACCTGGCATGGATCCTTTTGGAAATATATGGTAAGAATAATTAAAGAAAGAATCCATAATATGAAAATTAGCTGTCGGGACGTGTCAAATATGCATGTAATTGATCGATCCGTAAGGTGATTTGAAGGCAAAAAAATAGTAAAAAAAAGTTAAAAATACCATTGACATCCTTTTTACGATTGGTTATAGTTTTTGGCAACAAGTGCCGGAATGACGGCGGAAATTTTACTGAAGTATCTTTTTGTGGTGTTGGATGAACGACTTTCTGTGCAGGAGGGTCGATTTAAATTTGAAAGCAAGAAAAGGAGAGAGACGATGAAAAAAATCATTTCATTAGTTGTGATCCTGATGATGACATGTATTGTCGCAACAGGATACGCGCAGGTGAGGCATGGTTCTTTTGATGTAACACCGTACATTGGTTTCTACAAGTTTGAAGGCAACGAAGACATGGACAGCTCAATTGCTCTTGGTATGCGGTTAGGATACAATGTTACCAAGTATTTTGGCATTGAAGGTTATGCCCATTGGGTTCCCACCAGAATGCAGGATTACCGCCAGGGTTACAATCCCACTGTGAACGGTGTTCCGCCCAATGTCTGGAATAACTGGGATATTTATGACAACACCGGGCAGTCCATGAGTGCCGTTGGTTACGGTATCGAAGGTGTCGTGAATTTACTTCCGGATCGCAACCTGGTTCCTTTCGTTGCAGCTGGTATAGGAGGGATTTACTATTCTCGCGCCTGTGAAGATACCACGGACAACAGGTACAACAAATTTGCAGTGAGTTACGGCGGTGGTTTGAAATGGTTCTTTGCTGAGAACTGGGCAGTCCGCGGTGATGTCCGTCATGTCATGAATTTCGATAGTTTCCACAACAACCTGATGGGCACCATCGGTCTGACCTATGCTTTCGGCGGCAAAAGAGCAGCAGCTCCTGCACCTGCTCCCGAGCCCGCAGCAGAAGCTATCGAGAAGGGAAGAACCACCCTGGATGTGAAGTTTGACCTCGACAAGGCGATCATCAAAAAAGGTTATTACGGTGATATCGACAATCTGGTTTCCGTCATGAAACAGTATCCCGAAACCAATGTTGCTCTTGAAGGTCATACATGCAGCCTCGGTAGCGACGCATACAACAAGAGACTTTCTCAGAGACGTGCTGATGCTGTAAAGCAGTACATGGTTGAAAAAGGCGGTATTGCTGCAAACCGTTTGAATGCAATCGGCTACGGCGAAGAGAGACCCATTGCTTCCAATGCAACAGAAGAAGGTCGTCGTCAGAACAGACGTACAGAAGCTGTTGTTGAGTATCTGATCAAGAAGTAGATCGATACCGGTTTTAAGTTAAAAAAGCCCCCCGGCGTGCCCGTGCCTGGGGGCTTTTTTTGTTGCAAAAAAAAATTATCCGATCCTTTTGCGAATCATTGTGCCTGCAGGTGTTTCCATATCTCCATGAAGATAGATCCGGGTTCCGCTGTTTGCGCACTCAAACCCGTTTCCTTCACGATCAGTCATCGCTGCATGGATTGTAACGATGCCGCCCGCCGGCAACAGGATCTCGAGTTGGTCGCCTGTCTCCAGATGATTGCGGACTTCAATGAGTATCCGTCTTTGAGCCTTATCACAGGCCAGGACCATTCCCGCCGGTTCATGGGTTTGAATATTTTTGATTTGCGGACTGGTTTCCTGAATTTTTTCTTCGGCGAATGCAAAACCGGTCGTGTAGCCGCGGTGCGAGATGGTCTTCAGTTCATCGAGCCACTGCGGGTCAAACCTGTACTTCTCTCTTTCACGCAAAAGCTTGACGAGTGCCTGCCGATAGGTTCGGGTGACAACTGCCACGTAGTAAGACGATTTCATCCGTCCCTCAACCTTGAGGCTGGATATGCCCGTTGCCAGTACCTCCGGAAGACATTCTATCAGGCATAAATCTTTGGAACTCAAAAGATAACTGTACCGTTCATCTTCTTCAAGAATCAAAGGCTCATCCGGACGTGTCGATTCATGGAGAACATATTCCCATCGGCACGGGTGGGTGCAATTGCCTTCGTTGGCACTTTTCCGGTTTCGCAAGGCCGAGAGATAACATCGCCCTGAATACGATACGCACATCGCGCCATGCACAAAAATTTCCAGCTCCATTTCGGGAACAGCGGCAGCGATTTCTCCGATTTCTTTCAGGGGGAGTTCCCGTGCCAGAACAATCCGTTTTACCCCCTGATCCTGCCAGAAACGGACGGCTTCGGTATTTGTGGTGTTGGCCTGAGTGCTGAGATGCAGGGGAACAACGGGAGCGGTTTGACGGATCACGCGGACCAGGCCAGGATCGCTGACAATGAGAGCGTCCACGCCTGTATCAATTAACCCGGGAAGAACCTGCCGAACCAGTTCAATATCCGTATTTCGGGCAAACGTGTTGATGGCCGCATAAACCCTGACGCCCTTGCCGTGCGCTTCGGAAACAGCATCCGAAAGATCGTTGAAAGACAATTCGGCAGATGATGCGCGCAGGCTTAACCCCGGTACACCGACGTAGACAGCGTCCGCTCCATACAGCAACGCAGTGCGCAGTTTTTCCATATTGCCCGCGGGGATCAGTAATTCAGGCTGGCGCATAGAAATCTCCGCTACGGACAGTACCGCCGTACCTGTTCCATGACCTTGAGGGATTTAACTTCTTTTCCCAGGACATAAGAAATGAAACCGCACAGGATACTGCGGGATTCGGAAGCCAGTCTTTCCGGCATGCTGACCATTTTCATTTTTTCCATTTCTATGTCTTTGCCAAGGAGCAGTGTCCGGACGGTTCCACTGGAAACATGCTGATCATAGCGTTGAGGACGGGCACACGCGGTACAGAAAATGCCACCTTCTTTCGGATAGAAATAATAGGTCCCGCCGTTAGTTACGGGGCTTTTACAGCGCACACAGGCTGCGAGCGCCGGCTCAAAACCGGTAATTTTCAAAAGACGCATTTCAAAGAATCGAACCGCCGTGTCTGTAACATTTTCTTTCGTCAGCAGGGCCAGAAAGTCCGCAAGCAGGGAGAACAGATTATCATTGAATTTGCCCTCCATGCTGAAATGATCCGTCAGGTCAATGAAATAGGAAGCCGTCAGGGTTTTCTCCAGATCCTGCCGGATGACGGGATAATGATCAAGAACGTCGCAGGATTCGATGAAGGCAAGGGCATCGCGGTTTTTTCGCGAAAAGATAATCCTCGTCAGTGAAAATGGTTCAAAAACATTGGCGAAGCGCTTTTTGCTTCGCTTGGCGCCTTTGGCGATCCCGCTGATCTTGCCGAACTCCCGGCAGTAAAAGGTTACAATTAAATCCGACTCGCCGTAGCTTAAGCTTTTCAGCACGAACCCGGTGGTTTTATGGCTTTCTGCGGCACTCATCATCATCACGAACGACCATCGTATTTGATGTCGCCCGCCACAATGGTCAGGATGGCGCACCCCTTCATTTTCCGGCCTGAAAACGGAGAGTTTTTCCCCCGTGAAACAAAGTTTTTCACATCCACTGTCCAGGTATGCTCCGGATCAATGACAGTGATATCCGCGTCGGAACCTATTTTCAGCGTACCGTTGTCCAGGTTTAAAATTCGCGCCGGATTGCAGGCCATTGCGGTGATCAGCTTCTCCCATGTGAGAATGCCTTCATGTACCAGATTCAAACTCAGGCCGAGGGATGTTTCGAGGCCGCTGATGCCGTTTGCGGCATAGACAAATTCCACTTCCTTATCTGTTCTTGCGTGCGGCGCGTGATCGCATGCGATAGCGTCGATCGTGCCGTCCGACAGACCCTCTTTGATTGCCGCGCTGTCGGCTGCGCTTCTCAGCGGCGGATTGACTTTGTAGCTGGTGTCATAGTCCTGGAGACATTCATCGGTTAATGTGAAATAATGCGGAGCGGTTTCAGCCGTTACACGCAGTCCCCGCATCTTGGCGTTCCGAATCAGGCGCACCGAACCGGCCGTGCTGACATGTGCGATGTGAATGCGGGTTTTTGTGTATTCGGCAATTAGAATATCGCGCCCCACCATGATCTCTTCGGCAATGGAGGGAATGCCCGGCAGTCCCATGACGGTGGACCAGTACCCTTCATTCATCAGTCCGCCTGCTGAAAGATTGACATCTTCACAATGCTGAATAACCGGCAGGTCCAGAGAGCCGGCGTATTCCATGGCGCGCCGCATCAGGGCCGCATCCATAACCGGTTTCCCGTCATCGGAAAGGGCGATTACACCCGCTTCCTTGAGGTCCCAGAATTCTGTCATTTGTTTGCCCTCGGAACCGATACTGATCGCGCCGATGGGATAGACGCGGGCAAGATTTGCTTCGGCCGCTTTTCTGAGGATGAATTCGGTAATGGAACGGTTATCATGCACAGGTTCCGTGTTGGGCATGCAGGCGATGGAGGTGAACCCCCCTGCCACAGCCGCGGCCGAACCGGTGGCAATGGTTTCTTTGTATTCCAGGCCCGGTTCGCGCAGGTGCACGTGCATGTCGATTAAACCCGGCACGGCAATCATATTGTTGAGATGAATTATCTGAGTGTCGGGCGGCGCTTTGATGGATGCACCGCAGGAGCTGATTTTTCCATCTTCTATCAGAATGTCCATTTGGGTATCTATCTTCTGGGACGGGTCGATGACCCTTGCGCCTTTCAACAGCAGTTTCATTCGTTTCCTCCGGAAAGCAGGTAAAGCAGCGCCATACGGACGGCGACGCCGTTATTAACTTGATCGAGAATGACGGAGCAGCCGGGATCGTCAGCAATGTCAGGTGAAATTTCCACCCCGCGGTTTATCGGACCAGGATGCATGACGATAGCATCAGACTTGGCGAGCCTGATATTTTTTCGGTTCAGGCAATAATGCTGGGCGTATTCACGAAGCGAAGGGAAAATGTTCTGTTTCTGGCGTTCCAGCTGGATGCGCAGCATCATGACAACATCGGCATCCGTAATCGCATCTTCCAGTTTTGTAAAGGCTTGAACCCCCATCTGCTCGATGTCGCGCGGCATCATGGTTGCGGGTCCGGCCACAACAACCCTGGCTCCCATTTTAGACAAACCGTAAATGTTTGACCGGGCAACCCGGCTGTGAAGGATGTCTCCGATGATGGCGACCTTCAGGCCGGTGAGCCGTCCTTTCTTCTCCCGGATCGTCATCATGTCCAGGAGGGCCTGCGAGGGATGCTCGTGAGCACCATCTCCGGCATTGATGATGGATTGACGGACCAGAGATGCGAGCAGGTGAGCGGCGCCGGCGGCGCTGTGCCTCAATACAATGATGTCCGGATTCATCGCTTCAAGGTTGCGTGCGGTGTCAATCAGCGTTTCCCCTTTGACGACGGAACTGGTGGAGGCCGAAATGTTGATGGTGTCCGCGCTGAGCCTTTTCCCGGCTATCTCAAAAGAAGTCCGTGTGCGTGTGCTGGCTTCATAAAACAGGTTGATGATACTTTTGCCACGCAATGTCGGTACTTTCTTGATTTCGCGCGTCGAAATTTCCAGAAAAGATTCCGCTGTTTCCAGAATCAGATTGATTTCGTCAACTGTCATTTCCCGGATGCCGAGAATATCTTTTTTTGCCAGTTTCATCATAAATTTTGCCCTGTTTCCTTAATCCCGTTCACGCGGGACGAACGTTCATTCTCTGCCGCTTGCTTCAATGTTGTTATGTTCATTTCATGTCCCGACAGCCTGCTGCGAGATGACGCTCTCAATCATGTTTCCTCTTCGATGAGGACTTCATCCTTCCCGTTTTTTTCCAGCAGATTGACGCTGACCGCCTCCCACAGAGAAGAAGGAAGATTTTTCCCGACATAATCAGCGCGAATAGGCAGCTCCCGGTGACCGCGATCGATGAGGACAGCCAGTTGAATCATCTTGGGCCGACCAAAATCGATTAAAGCGTCCATGGCGGCACGGATCGTCCGGCCGGTAAAGAGAACGTCATCCACCAGAATTACTTTTTTATCTTCCAGATCGAAGGGGATTTTTGTTTTGCCCAGCGGGGCTTTCTTGCTGGTTTTTGTGATGTCGTCACGATAAAGTGTGATATCCAGAATACCCAGAGGGATTTTTGTGTTTTCAATCGCCGAGATTTTTTTCTGAAGCCTTTCGGCAAGATAAATGCCGCCGGTGCGGATACCCACCAACACAAGATTATGGACACCCTTGTTTTTTTCCAGGATTTCGTAAGCGATCCGCGTCAGACATCGTTCGATGCCGTCGCTGTCCATTACCACTTTGGGACTCTTTTTTTCAGGCATGTTTCCCTCTTGAAAACTTAATGAAGTTCTAAAAAGACATTCGTTTTTCCCGAATAATTCCGGATCAATCGGTTGAAAATATATAAGCAGGCATAAAAAAAGGCCTTTCCCCATAAGGAGAAAGGCCCGATTGACTTTATGCTGATCTTTTTCATTGTTTGCTTTCCTTTTTCAATCTCGCCGGATCAAATTAAAAGGTATATTATGTATTCATATAATGGAGCGGCCTGTCTGTCAAGTCCTAAAAGAATCAGCGGATCATTTCAGCAGGTTGCCGATGCGGTCCCAGCGCACTTTTTTCAGAAGATTTTCCTCTTCACTGTTCCAGGACCAGTAGATCAAAAGCGCTTTCCCTTCCACATCCTGTAAATTCACAAAACCCCAGAAACGGCTGTCGGCACTTTCGTCGCGGTTGTCACCCATCACAAAAAGACAGTTTTTTGGCACAACAACAGGTCCAAAGTTATCACGGGGCTGTACCATCGCAGGATAAACGATGCTGTCAGAATAAATGCCGAAGTTGTCTTTGTAGAGTTTATCGTTGATGAATATATTTTTGTTTCTGATTTCGATTTTATCCCCGGCAACGCCGATGACGCGTTTAATGTAGTCTTTTGAGCGGTCATTGGGGTATATGAATACGATAATATCGCCGCGTTCCGGATTGGAGACAGACACCAGGGTGGTTCTGATAACAGGTATTTTGATGCCGTAAATGAACTTGTTGACCAGAAGATGATCCCCGATGAGCAACGTGGGCACCATGGATCGGGAAGGAATCTTGTAGGCCTGCACCACAAGTGCCCGGATGACGACGGCAATCAAGATCGCGATGATAATTGCTTCAATAAATTCCTGAACTTTTGCTTTTGGTTCTTCAGCGGGTTTTTGTCCCGCTTTTTCTTTGGTCAAAGCTTCCGGTCTGTTTTTATCTTTCATAACGTGAGTGGACCCCTATGAGTAAATGTTGGACAGAGAAACAAAAATCATGACCAGTGCGAAAACCCCTTTAACTGTTTTACGGCAAATCATGGTGAAGAAATCCCGAATGCCTGCCTGTTGGGGGATTTTCAATCGTGCCTGACGGCGGGATTCCGCAATCAATAATCCTGCCAGCCCTCCCAGCAGGAAACCTCCCCAGATACCCGGGCCCTGGAATAACGGCGTCAGAAGGATCATCCCGGCCATTGCGCCGATGAGAGCTCCCCGGAGAGATTTTCCATTAACGGGTGTTTCGTGGGCGTGGCGGTAACCCGCCCAGAAATCAAGGGCTTCGGCAAAAATAGAAAATACAAATAGAAACAATAGAACTTTCCAGCTGACCTGCTCAAACCCAGTCAACATGGCGTAAAGCAAAACATCCAGAAAAATTACAACCGTGCCGGGCAGTCCGAACAGGCTCAGATAAATCCCGATGAACAATATAATGATAAAAACGACAAATCCCGCCGCGGCAAAAGACGACAAATTATTTCTTCCCCTTCGTTTTTGAAAGCTGGAGGTTTTCAAAAGACAGCACGATCGGGCTGGCAATAAATATCGATGAATATGTACCAACAACAATACCGATCAGGAGTGCGAAGGCGAAGTCATGAATGACCGGGCCACCCAGGAAAAACAGGGCCAACAGCACAAGAAATACCGTTAAAGCAGTCAAAATTGTGCGGCTCAGGGTTTCGTTGACGCTTGAATTGATGATTTCTGCAAGGCTTTTTTTCAAATCTTTTTTACGGTTTTCGCGAATCCGGTCAAAAACAACAATCGTGTCATTGATCGAATAACCGATAATGGTCAACAGAGCGGCGACAATTACCAGAGTGAATTCTTTGTTTAACAGAGAAAGCACTCCGATCGTAATAATGGTGTCGTGAATCAGGGCAATAATGGCGCCCAGGCCATAACGGAATTCAAAACGCCACGCAATGTAGATGAGCATGCCGAGCCAGGCAAATACAATTGCCAGAATGGCCTTGTTGGTCAAATCCTTGCCGACTTTGGGGCCTACGAATTCTATCCTCCGGATTTCAAAATTGCCGGTTCCGAACTGCCCGTTCATGGCTTCTTCCACTTTTGCCTGAAGTTCTTTGGTCATGGGCTGGTTGGTTCTCACGATGACTTCATTCTGACCGATTTCCTGAATGATGGCGTCGTCGATTTTAATGTTCTGGAAGGTCTTGCGAATGACATCCGCCCCGGTGGTTTTGGTGAATTTTACCTGAATAATGGTTCCTCCGGCAAAGTCGATCCCGAAATTCAGGCCTTTGTGCATGACGACGGACAGGATGCTGATGATGATCAATACAATTGAAATGCCGATGGCAATCTTTCTTTTTCCTACAAAATCAAAATTAGTTCCCGGTTTGATAAATTCCATGCTCTTCTCCTCTATGGAGGCACAGGATGTGCCTATATACTAATATTATGAACGCTTCTCTGCCAGATGAAATAGTCGAAGATCAATCTTGTGACGAAAATAGCGGTAAACATGCTCGCGCAAATACCAATGCTCAGAGTCAGCGCAAAGCCTTTTACCGGACCGGTTCCGAACGCGAATAAAAACAGTGCGGCAATCAGCGTGGTAACGTTGGAGTCCAGGATGGTCACAAAGGCCTTGGAATATCCGGCATCAATCGCGGCACGGGCCGGTTTCCCCAGCCTTAATTCTTCGCGGATGCGTTCGAAGATCAGGACGTTCGCGTCAACCGCCATACCGATCACGAGTACAATGCCCGCAATACCGGGCAGGGTGAGTGTGGCCTTGAATCCCGCGAGCACACCCAGAATGATGATAATATTCAGAATAAGCGCGGTATCGGCAATCAGGCCCGAAAGCCTGTAGTAAACAATCATAAAAAGAATAACCAGGAGAGAACCGATCAGGGTGGCGATAATGCCCTGGCGGATCGAGTCGCTGCCCAGAGATGGACCGACGGTTCTTTCTTCCAGAATATTGACGGGCGCGGGAAGGGCGCCTGCGCGAAGCACGATGGCCAGGTCGCGCGCTTCATCCATGGTGAAGTTACCGGTGATCTGGGCCTGTCCGCCGGAGATCCTTTCCTGAATAACAGGCGCTGAATGAACCACACCATCCAGTACGATGGCCAGACGTTTGCGGACGTTTTCATTGGTGATCCGATCGAAATCCGACGCCCCCTGCGAGTTGAATTTGATGGAAACATGGGGTTCGCCAAAACGGTCGGAAATCTGAACTTTGGCGGTCTCCAGCGAAGCGCCGGTCAGCAGGGTTTTATTTTTCAGTAAATAGGGGACCTGGCCTCTCTGTCCGCTTGACCGGTCTTCACGGGCACCGTAAGCGATGATAGATCCTTCAGGGACATTGCCGCGCAGGGCTTCATCGAGAGAATTATCCTCGTCGACGATTTTAAATTCCAAAAGGGCGGTCTTACCGATCAGGTTTTTGGCACGTTCCGGGTCTTTTATGCCGGGCAGCTGAACCATGATTCGGTTTTCGCCTTCAGGGATGATTTCGGGTTCGGCAACACCGAACTGGTCAACGCGGTTGCGGATGGTTTCGACACTGTGTTCTATCGTCAGCTTTTTCAGATCGGCGGCCCGTTTGTCTTTATACTTCAAGGAGACAATCTGACGGCCTTCCCGCGATGTCATCGATGCGATTTCCAGATCGGAATATTGTTCATTGAGAATTTTCTCCAGAGCGGTCTTCCCGGATGCTTCCGTCAGCTCCAGAGACATTGTAGCGTCTTTTCCTCTTTCCACGTTGCGGAAACGGACTTTGTTTTCCATCAATGATTCCTTCAAATCATTGGCCGTTCTTTCCATCATGGATTCCAAAGCCTTATCCGCGTCCACTTCCAGGATCAGATGCATTCCACCCTGCAGGTCAAGTCCGAGATGGATTTTGTCCTTTGGAAAATATTTATCGAGGGGGGAAGGAATCTGCGGAACGAGCGTGGGAAGTAAAAAATACAGCGCAACAAGACAAACAACCGCTGTGATGGCCAACCTGATTCTTAAAGATTTGAACATGAAATGCCCCTTTCTATCCTATGACTTAGCCGTCGGAGCCGGTGATCCCGACTTCTGAAGGACGGCAGCGATAGCGCTTCTTGCGACTTTAATTCTGACTTTGTCGGCGATTTCCAGTGTAACAACCGCATCCGTAAGGCCGGTTACCTTGCCGTGAATGCCGCCGCTGGTCATGACTGCGTCGCCATGGGCAAGGTTATCCAACATGGCTTTGAGTTCTTTCTGCTTTTTCTGCTGCGGTCGGATCATCAAGAAATAAAAAATGGCAAAGATCACGGCCATCATGATGATGAAGCTAAAGTCACCGACTCCTCCCGCGCCCTGTGCTCCTGCCGTTCCCGGGCTGCCCATTGCGAATGCTTTCGATATCAATTTTACTTCCTCCTTAAAGTCTGCCTTTTATCAGAAAATTTTATAATTTCATCTCATTTTATTCAAAAAATCTTTCTTAAATTCTGAAAAACGGTTTTCGCTTATAGCGGTCCGTATTTTTTCCATCAGAAGCATATAATGACGGATATTATGAATAGTATTCAATATCATAGCCAGTATCTCACCGGCAATATAAAGGTGCCTTAAGTAACCCCTGGAGTAATTTTTACAGGTGTAGCAATCGCATGTTTCATCGAGCGGGTGATCATCTTCCCGCCAGCGGGCGTTTTTTATAACAATCTTTTCGGAATTTGTAAACAATAATCCGTGACGGGCCGATCGTGTGGGAATGACGCAGTCAAACAGGTCAATGCCGCAGGAAACGGCGTAAACAATATCGGCCGGCATCCCGACGCCCATCAGATAGCGGGGTTGGCCGGAAGGAAGAAGCGGCGTGATTTCATCGGTAATGGAATACATGATTTCTCTGGGTTCTCCGACGCTGACGCCGCCCAGTGCGTAGCCGTCAAAACCGACGGGAACGATTTGCTCCACCGCCTGTCTGCGCAGATCCAGGTAGGTGCCGCCCTGAACAATGCCGAAAAGCGCCTGCTCAGGATTGGTTTTTGCCTTGGCGCATTGTTTTGCCCACTTCATGGTTAAATCCAGGGAATCCCTTGTCTGCTGAAGCGTCGCGGGGTAGGGAGTGCATTCGTCGAGGCACATCATGATATCCGATCCCAGTGCCTCCTGTATTTCTATGGCTTTTTCCGGGGTGAGAAAGTGTCTGGATCCGTCGATATGAGACTGAAACATGACGCCGTCTGGCAGAATCTTGCGAAGCGCCCCCAGGGAATAAACCTGGAATCCTCCGCTGTCCGTGAGAATCGGTCCCGGCCAGTTCATAAAGGTGTGCAGGCCCCCCAGTTTGCGGATAGTTTCATGACCGGGCCGCAGGTATAAATGATACGTGTTGCCAAGGATGATTTGAGCTCCGCAGGTTTGAAGATCATCAGGGCGCAGGGATTTCACCGTACCCTGCGTGCCCACCGGCATAAACGCGGGGGTATCTATTGGACCATGAGGGGTGAGCATTTTTCCGAGGCGTGCTCCGGTATCGGGATCTTTCTTGATCAGTTCAAATGCAAAAGGCATAGTTCCTGTCCTATAAAATCAGCATGCAGTCGCCGTAACTGTAAAATAAATAACGGTTTTCAACAGCCCGGGCATAGGCTTTCTTTACAAAATCGGTTCCTGCGAAAGCGCATACCAGTAAAAATAAAGAGGATCGGGGCAGATGAAAGTTGGTCAGCAGGCCGTTCACTCTTTTAAAGGTGTAACCGGGGTAGATAAAAAGGCTGGTTTCGCCTGATTGCGGCTTAATATGCCCGTTTTTATCCGCCACACTCTCCAGGGTTCTTGTTGTGGTCGTGCCCGCGGTGATGACCCTTCTGGCATTGTTAATAATTTCAGAAGCTTTGCCCGTGATCTCGAAATATTCCGTCTGCATGATGTGATTTTCGACAATATCCGTTTCTATGGGCCAGAAAGTGCCGATCCCGACATGAAGTGTGATGGCCGCGATTTCGACGCCTCTGGACTTCAGGGCCTCCAGGACTTGCGGCGAAAAATGCAGGCCGGCGGTCGGTGCGGCGATGGAGCCTGCTGTTTTCGCGTAGATGGTCTGATAGCGCTCCCGGTCGTTGCTGTGGTCAGGAGCGGTGTTCTTTTTCCGCTTGATATAGGGAGGCAGAGGCGCACGTCCAAAACGTTCCAGATAGTTTTCAAAACCGTCCTTGGCGTTAAATGCCATCAACCATTTCTTATCCGACACTCTGGCAACCACCCTGGCTTCACAGGAGTGGCCCAGATCAATCAGGTCATTTTCGTTGATTCTTTTTCCGGGGCGCGCCATGACTTCCCACCATTCAGCCCCGTCTTTTTTTTCTTTACAGGTGATCAGCAGTATTTCAATAATAGAACCTGTGGTTTTTTTGCCGTAAATCCGGGCAGGAATGACGCGGGAATCGTTGATGACAAGGACATCGCCTTTTTGCAGAAAGTCCGGCAGGGAAGAAAATTGGAGGTCCTCCATGGTGCTCTCGCGGCGGTCGAGCAGCATCATGCGGGAAGCATCTCTCTGCGGCCGCGGGTGCTGCGCAATGAGATCATCAGGCAGAAAATATGAAAAATCCTCCAGCTTCATGCGTTTACCGGTAAAAAATGAAAATTTTAACCCAGATTACGCAATAGGGAGATTCGTTGTTGCTCTGTCATTTCGAGGAGCAGGGCGACGAGAAATCTTTCTTTATCTTGATGATTTATAAGATTTCTCCCTTCGGTCGAAATGACAGGAGGAATGTCATTTTTAGTCTATTGCGTAATCCGGGTTTAGTTAAGTAATCAGAATAAGGTAGGGTTGTCAATCAAAACCCTCAGCGCCGTCCGAAATAGAGCAGAATCAGCCCGAAGATGATCGTGGAAATGCCGATCACCCTTAAAGTGAAATCAGACAGTGTTGAGATTTTGATCAGGTAAGGTTTCAACTTTTCCGGGAATACCAGATAGGGAAGTCCTTCCAGGATAAAAACCATGCCCATGACGCAAAGAAAGTAATCCAAGGAATCAGATCCTCTTTTCTTTCGCTTCGTCCCAGAGTTTATCCATTTCGGAAAGCGTTGCGTCGTCAAGCGATTGGCCGTTCGCACGAAGCTGCTGATGGATGTAGGCGAAGCGCCGGAGAAATTTTTCAATGGTGCAGGTGAGTGCGTTTTCCGCGTCTACGGAAAGAAAGCGGCTTAAATTTACCAAAGTGAACAGGATATCGCCCATCTCTTCTTCAATGATTTGCACATTGCCATTTTTTCGCGCCGCGTCCAGTTCGGCAAGCTCTTCATGCAGCTTTTTCAGGACATCGTCCGTGTTTTTCCAGTCGAAACCATGCCGGGCTGCTGCTGCCGTGATCTTTTGCGCCCTTTTCAATGCAGGCATCGAGCGGGGAATATTGCCAAAGAGATTTTCATCTCGTGTCCTGCCTCTTCGCTCCTGTTTTTTGATCTCCTGCCAGTTGTCTTTCACTTCCCTTACGGAACGGACCTTGACATCGCCGAACACGTGAGGATGCCGGCGAATCATTTTTGCCTGAATGTCCTTCATGACTTCAGCCAGTGAAAAATCCCCGGCTTCGGATGCGATTTCAGCAATAAACAGGATCTGGAACAGCAGATCCCCCAGTTCCTCCTGAAGATGGCGGGGATTGTCCTCGGCAAGTGCGTCGAGTACTTCGTATGCTTCGTCCAGCAGATATTTGCCGATGTCCTGCCTGGTTTGCTTCCGGTCCCATGGGCAGCCGTTTGGCGCACGCAGTTTTCGAATCAGGGTGATCAGGTCCTGCAGTTCTTTATCTGGAGTCATGGGATTCATTTCACGATGAAGACGTCTCTTTGCCGATCCTGGAAATAAATATGGCTATATTGTGATCCATTGACACGGCTGAAAAAAGATTCCCCGCTTTCGCGGCATATCGGACAACAGGAGTTGGGAAGGATCACGGCGTAGATTTTTTTGCCGGTGTCCGCCGCCGATTCGATCATGACCAGTCCACCGCAGTCGTTGCACACGCGGACGGTTTCGACTTGTCTTTCCGTGATATCATCGGTGTCGTAATAAATGTTTTTTTCGCGGCGTATGTAGGCAGCGGATCCGGTGATTTGTTTTTTCAGGTTTTTCTTTTTCTTCCATAACGTCATCAGATTCTTCACTTCATTTTCTATGAGCCGGGTGACTTCCTGTGACTGGCGGATTTGAACGGCATCGTAATCCGGTTCCCGCACCTGGCTGTAGTCCAGTCCGGCCATGGCGAGGATAATGCCGACATTGACATAGGGGAGGGCTTTTTCAATGGAGTAACCGCCTTCCAGCACGGCAATGTCAGGAGCAAGTTTTTCATTCAAAAGCGCGTAGCCCTGAGCGCTGAAGTTCATGTTTGTGATCGGGTCGCTGTAGTGGTTGTCCTGTCCCGCCGAGTTAATGATAATTTCCGGTTTGAATTCATCCAGAATCGGAAGAATAGCGTTCTCGAGAACGAACAGGAAACCTTCATCGGATGTGCGTGGGGGCAGGGGGATGTTAATGGTTGCGCCCAGTGCGTTTGGGCCGCCGAAATCATCGATGAAACCTGTTCCGGGGTAAAGCGTTCGACCGTCCTGATGCATGGAGATGCACAGAACATCCGGATCGTTCCAGTAGATGTCCTGCGTACCGTCACCATGATGGCAATCCGTGTCCACAACGGCGATCCGCCGGATGCCGAACGTATGCCGGATATATTCGATCATCACGGCTTCAATGTTAATGTTGCAGAAACCGCGGGCGCCGTGGGCGACCAGCATGGAATGATGGCCCGGCGGTCTCACCAGGGCAAAGGCGTTGTCAACTTCGCCGCTCAATACTTTCTGTGCAGCGGTGATTGCCCCGCCGGCGGAAATGAGGTGGGAATTCGTTGTCAGGTTTTGCGGGTTGGGAACGCAAATATGGCATCGGTTGATATCGGCGTATGTGGCAATGCCCGGTTTGTACTCCAGAATATTCGGAAAATCCAGCAGGCCTTCCTCGAAAACCTGATCCTGTGTATAAAGCAGCCTCTCTTCCCGTTCCGGATGATTGGGGGATATGGCCCAGTCAAATGCCGGAAAGAAGATGAGGCCTGTTTTCTTTTCTTTTGAGGGCATATTTTTTTACCTTTCCTTGCCGGAAGAGATCAGTCCGGGTTTGATCTGAACCTTCACGCGGATATTTTTTCCTGTCGTGTAAAAGTTCCGAATCATATTAAATTGCTGTGATTCGGTTACTTCCATGATGATGTCTTGCTCTTTCGCGCCCATGCATACGGCTTTTTCCCGCAGGATTTTTTTGCCGGTTTCAATGGCATCCGCCAGAGAAAAATTACGGGAAATGCTTTCCACGTGTCCCTCTTCGCAGAGGATAAGTTCTTTCCTTTCCGTGTCCGCGAGAATCGTGACTTCAGCGGTGGTTCTGGCAAGAGCCACTCCCAGGGCATTGGACACTTCCGAATGCTCCGGTATCAAATAGGAATAACCAAGATTTCCGGCAATAAAGGGGGCAACCGCGGCAGGTCCGCCTGCAACGTAGAGAATTTTCGGCTGAATAATTTTCCCTTCCAGAAGTTCGTGGATCGTGTAAACCGGTTTATTGTTGATCTGTGCAAGGATGTGCCGGACCTGATCCGAGATGATGGCGGCCATTTTCTCGATGATGGCGCGCGCCGCTTCTTCGACACCCAGTTGAAGTTTTTTCGCGATGAGCGCAATGGCATTGTGGGCTTTCTGAATATCACCGAAAGAAACGATTCCTTCCACAATCATGGCATCCGTAGGCGTGGGGAACGGCCCGTCCAATGCGGCAGCCGGCCCTTCCCGCTGCGGTCCGATCAAAATCTCGCCGTTCTTAATTCTGATGACGCTGTCGCCGCCCACACCGATGGATTTTGTGTAGAGACCGCGAATCAGTGTCTTTTTTCCATTAATCTCCACACCGGATGGCTCGAGAAGGGGAACCCCGTCGGCAAAAACGGAGATGTCCGTTGTGGTACCGCCGATATCCAGAGCCACAGCATCTTCTTTCATGCGGGTGGTTGCGAGAACACCCATAATACCGGCCGCCGGCCCGGAGTGAATGGTCTGCACGGGACAGTTCAGGGATTGATTAATCAAGATCGTCCCGCCGTCTGCTTTCAGAATGTAGACGGGCACATCCAGCCCGAGCTTTTGGATAAATTTTTGGACATCCTGAACAAACCTTTGATAAATATCATGAATAGCCGCGTTGAGATATGTTGTGGCGATGCGGCGGGGAAAATTCAACTGTCCGGACAGCGTGTGTCCCAGAGAAATATTTCTGGAATCGTTCTGCAACAATTCAGCTGCATCCAGCTCCTGCTGGGGATTCCGTGAAGAAAACTTGCCTACCACACCGATGTGATGAATTTGGCTTTCTGATATTTCACTGCTGATATCGGCTATTTCCCGGCTATTTACATTTTTAACGGGGATTCCACGATGATTGATGTAGCCCCGGGCGAAATAAGCGTCTTTCCCCAGGTTCAGTGCGGAGGGGGATAAACCGGGCCCGCTTAACAATACCATCGCCACGCGGCTGATCTTATTCTGAACAATCGCATTGGTCGAGATGGTCGTGCTTAATACTATTCTGCTGATTTTATTAACATTATTGTCTTTTGTCAGCTTTTCGGCGGCTTCCAGAAGCGAGGCCATGATATTCGCCTGGTTCGTGAGAACCTTGATTTTACTGATCACTTGCAAATCCTGAACCAGAACAGCGTCTGTGTGAGTCCCGCCAACGTCAATACCAAGTATCATTGCAGCGTCCTTAAAATGTCAGTTTTGTTTCTTATATATGTTTAAATATCTCTTGACAAGGCAAAAAAAAGGCGTATTGTCACGCATCGTAATGGTAGTGTGTTCACACACTAAAATTTTTGAAAGGAGGAATTGTCTAATGAAGAAGGTATTGGCCATTTTTGTTAGCGTGCTTTTATTGGCTTCTTTATCAATCGCGGCAGTAGGCTGCAAGCAGGCCCCGAAGGAAGAAGCCACGACAGTGGAAGCACCGGCAGCCCCTGCAGCTCCTGAAGCAGCAGCACCGGCAGCACCGGCAGCCCCTGCAGCTCCTGAAGCAGCAGCACCGGCAGCCCCTGCGGCACCGGAAGCAGCCCCTGCAGCACCGGAAGCAGCCCCTGCAGCACCGGCAGCACCGGAAGCACCGGCGGCTCCTGCGGCAAAATAATGACATAATCAATTGCAGGATTATAGAACCGGGCAATCTTTGCTAAGCGCACAGGTTGCCCGGTTTTTTTTGTCTTTCATAGAGTATTATTTTAAAATATGTTATAAGTATAAAAAAACAGGAGGTGCCATATGGCGGAAAAAGATTGGGATTTGGTAAAGGGTGTGGTGATCGGCGGCCTGATTGGCGCGGCCATCGGCATATTGTTTGCTCCGAAAAGTGGAAAAGAAACCCGTCAGGACATTGCCGACAAAGCCGATGAACTTCTGGTGAAAGCAAAAGCGGAATATGAAAAGGCCGCGGAAAAAAGCAAAGCAGCGTATGAAGCGGCTGTTAAACGGTTGAAGGAAGCAGAGAGCGTTGCAAAAGAAAAAGTGGAAGAACTGGAAGGGAAAGTCAGCGAACTTGCTCATCAAAGTGCCGAGACACTGTCGGAAAGTAAAAGCCGCTTGAAGAAAGCGATTGATGCGGGAAGGGAAGCTTATCGGGAAGAAAAAGAGAAACCGATGGTTTAATCGTCGAACCGGATGCCATCAGAAACATTTCACGGATTCAGAGTGAAATTTCGGGGAGAAAAATTATGAATCTGGAGACTGGATTGATCATCATTGGCATTGCTATACTGCTGCTGGTCTTATTCTGCATTCCGGTCCTGCTGAAACTCAGGCAGGCGGTAAGCGATATCAATATCACCCTGCAGACTTTGAACGAGCGGTTGCCGTTGATCTTGAAGAACATGGAAGAAATTTCAACCAATATCAATCAATCGACAACAGCAGTCAATACCCAGGTTCAGAGTTACGCCTTAACCAGCAGCCGGATTAATCTCATGATGAATGAAGCGGTAAGTAAACTGGAAATAGTGGCGCCGCTTGCCCTGTATTCTCCGCTGGTTCGAAAAATATCGACAGTGATTCCCGTGCTCAAAGGGGTGAGCGCGTTTTTCAGAGTGCTCTCCGGTAAAGAAAAGGTTTAGAACGGCATGGCGAAGATGACGTTTTCCAACAGGTGGGGTCGTGTCGCGGTTTCGAAAAAGCCCCCGTCCTCCGGGGGGCAGAAAACGGTTGAAGACGCCGTACGGGAAATGAAAAGCGCCGCTAAAGCACCTAACGGCGAGGACTACCGCGAAAAATCCTTGAGCATTCACGGATTGGTTTGCGCCCGCTGCGGACGCGAATTTTCAGGTGTGAACCGGCAGCTTTTGACGGTTCATCACAAGGATGGCAATCACCACAACAATCCTCCGGACGGCAGCAACTGGGAAAATCTCTGCACCTATTGTCACGAAGATGTCCACAGCCGCGAAGTGCTGGCCGGTTATCTGGGAGAAAACTCATCGAGCCGGGAAGTCAGCCTGGTTTATGGAGAAACATCATCGCCGGAGTCGGGAACATCCGGCTTGATGGCGCAAAAATTAATGCAGGCCCTGCAAAAAAAGAAATAATATCCATCCACATTTTTTTTAGAATTAGGGGGGAAACATTCCTCTCCTAAAGGATGAAGGAACAAGGATCAAGGTTCAAGGCGCAAGGATCAAGGAAGAAGGAACAGCTCAGCTTCCTGTCCTCCGCCGGCGGAGGTGGTGTGAAACGCCGGAGGTGGAAATTG
>CAYMYR010000029.1:0-32371 GCA_964394715.1 uncultured Smithella sp. | reverse complement strand
CTGGCGGAAGTTGCGGTGATCGGTGCTCTGCAGAGCCCCCGTTTTGCCCTGCAGGCAGCCCAGTTTGTCAGGAAGATTGAAAAACTTAAATCGGCGGCATCGTTTTCTTCCCAAACGTCCCTTAATTTTTCAGAGGCGGCTTTTCATGAGGAGCTTGTTGGAAGTCCGCCTTCATTACCTCCGGATAACATTGCCGATGCCTGTGACCATGACTTGATTGTCAGTCAACTGGCTGCGCTTCTTCAGCGTTGGAAGTTTAAGATCGGCAATGACGAAAATCTTGAGTTATTCATGCTCCAGCCGGTTTCGGAAGGCTTGTCTCATATCGTCGCCATTTGTGCTGACGGAAAGGAGAAAACGGTAATGGCTTTGGCGGCAAAACTGCTTTTACAAAAAACCGCCCGGACAGTTTATCCTTCCGCTATTCTGTTGTTACCGGAGGATAAAATGGAACAGTACGCGTATCAAATGCGGCGGTTGCACATTGATGTGCTCGGTTTTCGTGTGGAGGGCGAAAAAATATTTTTCCCTGATCTTGGGAAAATAAGGCATGATCAGGATGAACAGCGCTAAAAAAGTACAGCAGTAACGACATGAATCAATCCGGATGTCCTTGGAAGGTCAGAGAACCAGCTTCCGACAGATCCTTTTTTTCAAAGACAGCCGTCTGTAGAAAAACAATTTTTCTTAAATATTTGCTTGTAAAGGCCATGGATATTTGGTTAATTACCCAGTGAGGGTTTCAGACGCAGATGAAAATCATGCTCCGGTGCTCAATATTGGATATGTATCAGAAATTAAAGGACATTTTTGCCATTTATTGGGCTATCATTTCCGGCCGTGATTGTGCCTGCTCTTGCAGGCTGTGTCCATGTACAATGATCATCGGCAAATGCTTCCGAATCCAACCCGGAGTATTTGTTGAAGTACACTGGTTGTGACGTCGTGACGGCGAAAAGTCATAGCGACGCCATGGAAAATGACCGACAGGCTGAGTATGCCGCCATCCCCTAACCTTCGCTGATGGCAATGGACGCGATCATGCGGGGCGGTGAGGATCAGGCTACGTCGCGTTTTGCCGGCGGCGGGATTTTTTCCCGCATGCCCAAGTGCTGATGTGCCGGGGTTACGAACATAAACCGGTTTGAAGACATCGGATATGAAGCTTTGTCAGGGAGACGGCAAAACCCTGCCCGCTGATGGGTCCCGAGCGTTTTCCGGGAAAAACCTCGCGGGTAGGGACAATGAAAAAGGAGCATCTATGGGCGAAGGAATAAATGATTACACAAAAAACATCGTTGATCTGAGACGACACATGTGGATGGATGGCGTCGAGGTGGAATTACGCCGGCTGATCTGGCAGATTGCTGTAGTTGGCAAGTATATCTCCGCAAAAATCCATGAATCCAATCGTAAACTGGCCGGTTTCAAAAATATTTACGGAGAGGAACAACTGGCCCTGGATCGTGTAACAGACGACATTCTCAGAAATAAATTACATCACTCCGGCTTTGTCAGCCATTACGCTTCAGAAGAATTGGAGGATATCGTTGCCATCGGCAATGGGCAGGAAAAATATATTGTCACGGCAGACCCTCTGGACGGGTCATCCCTTGTGGACACGAATTTGGCCATCGGAACGATTATCGGCATCCACCAGAAATCCATTTTTGATTGCGGAAGGAATTCGATGGTTGCAGCGCTTTACATTACCTACGGTCCGCTGATCACGATGATTTATTCGGCGGGTAAAGGTGCGCACGAGTTTGTTTTGGATCGAGAGGGGGAATACGTTCTTTCTGAAGAAAAAATACAGCTCAAAGAAAAAGGATCCATCTTCTCACCGGGAGGGCTGCGTAAAGACTGGACGGACGAACATTTAAAATTTATTGAAAAGCTGGAGCAGGACGGCTACAAACTCCGATACAGTGGCGGGTTTGTTCCCGATATTAATCAGGTTCTGATTAAGCGGGGAGGATTGTTCACCTATCCGGCGCTGAAAAAATCACCTCAGGGAAAACTCAGGCTGTTGTTTGAGCTTCAGCCGATGGCCTTCATTATGGAGCAGGCCGGAGGTAAGGCCACAGACGGTAAACAGGATATTTTATCGGTGAAGGTGACCTCCGTCAATCAACGTTCGCCGATTTACATCGGTTCCGCAACGGAAGTGACCATGGCGGAACAATTTCTCTCAAATTAATTCAAGATCATAAGGAGCGGCCATGATTTACGAAAACAAAGATCAGCTCAAGAAGGGATGTGAATCGATCCTCGCCATTGATGAGGACGACGTCAGCGTTTTAGACGAAGGCAGATTTCAGGATAAATTGATCGATGATTTAATTTATACGGTTGTGTTCAGTCCCGATCCGGCAACAAAGGAAGCCGCGGGATTTCTCATTCGCCGGGGTGCGGCCGCGCTGGGGATCCTGTCTTCATCGATTCAGACGCTCTATGAAGCGATGGGCCGGAAGGAAGTCAGTGGGTTTACGGTTCCGGCAATCAATCTCCGCGGCATTACCTACGATGCCGCTCAGGCGGTGTTCCGCGCCGCGATGAAAGGAAAAGTGGGACCGGTTCTCTTTGAAATCGCACGCTCGGAAATTGACTATACCGGTCAAAGACCATTTGAATATACCTGTGCGGTTACTGCCGCAGCCATCAAATCCGGATGGCGTGGCCCGATTTTTATCCAGGGGGATCATTTTCAGATCAATGCCAAGAAATTTGCCGCGGACGCCGAAAAAGAAACCCAGGGGGTCAAAAATCTGATCTGGGAAGCAATCGAAGCCGGTTTTTACAATATCGACATTGACACGTCAACGCTGGTTGATCTGTCGCAACCTACCATCAAAGATCAGCAGAGGAATAATTTTTCGCTGGCGGCTGAATTGACAACGATGATTCGCGATCTGGAGCCGCAGGGGATCACCATATCCGTAGGTGGCGAAATCGGCGAAGTCGGCGGCAAGAACAGCACCATCGAAGAATTACAGGCATACATGGACGGCTATTTGGAAGAACTCAAGAAGCGGGGTGACGCGTTGAAAGGCATCAGCAAGATCAGTGTGCAGACAGGGACCACGCACGGCGGCATTCCTCTGGCCGACGGAACCGTCGCGAAAGTGAAAATTGATTTTGACGTTCTTGAGAAATTATCAGAAACCTCGCGCCTGCAATACGGTTTGTCAGGAGCGGTTCAGCACGGTGCGTCCACACTGCCGGATGAAGCGTTTGACCGTTTCCCTGCCACAGGCACGGCCGAAATTCATTTGGCAACCGGTTTTCAGAATATGATTTTTGACAGCAGTGAATTCCCGGGTGAGTTGCGGGAAAAGCTTTATGATTATTTGAAAAGCAACATGAAAAATGAATGGAAAGAAAAAGACACGGAAGAACAGTTTATCTACAAAACCCGTAAGAAAGCGTTCGGTCCGTTCAAACTGGAACTGTGGCATTTGCCGGCGGATGTTCGCGGCCGGATCTGCGATGCACTGGAGCGCCAGTTTGCCTTTCTTTTTGAAAAACTGAAGGTGAACGGGACAAGGAACCTCCTGGATAAATACATTCAGCCGGTTGATGTAACGCTGAAAATGCCCGCAGCCTTGAAATAAGATCATGAAAGCGGCTGTTCTGGAGAAAATTACAAATGTTCGTGAAAATCCACAGCCGCTTTCTTTTGTGGAAATTCCCGATCCGGTTCCCGGCGAAAAACAAATCCGGGTTCGTGTATCCGCATGCGGTGTCTGCCACACGGAACTTGATGAAATCGAAGGCCGTACTCCTCCCGTGTCCCTTCCTTTTATACCGGGTCATCAGATTGTCGGTTTTGTGGATCAGCAGGGACCGAAGGCCTTAAAGCATGCTGAAGGTTTGCGGGTAGGCATCGGCTGGATCGGGTCGTCCTGCGGAAAATGCCGCTATTGTCTTCGTGGCCTTGAAAATCTCTGCCCTGATTTCAAGGCGACAGGGCGCGATCTCCCGGGGGGCTATGCGCAGTATGTAATCGTGGATCAGGATTTTGCTTTTCCCCTTCCTCCCGTTTATTCCGATCTGCAGGCCGCGCCGCTTTTATGTGCGGGGGCCATCGGTTGGCGCTCGCTTCGTCTGGCAGGCCTTCGCGACGGCGAATCCCTGGGACTGACCGGTTTTGGTGCATCGGCTCATCTTGTACTGATGCTGGCCCGTCATCTTTATCCCCGTTCAGAAATATTTGTCTTTGCGCGTTCCGAACGTGAGCGAAAATTTGCTCTGCAGCTGGGTGCCTCCTGGTCCGGCGATACAGCCGACAAAAGTCCGCAAATGCTTGCCGCGGTTATTGATACAACACCCGCATGGAAGCCGGTGATGGAAGCGCTGGAAAACCTTGCACCCGGGGGAAGGCTCGTCATCAACGCCATTCGTAAGGAGGAAACGGACCGGGATCAGATGCTCCGAATGGACTATCCGTTGCATCTCTGGCAGGAAAAAGAGATGAAAAGTGTGGCGAACGTGGCACGTCGGGATATTGAGGAGTTTCTGGCAGTCGCCGGCCGTATCCCTATTATACCCGATGTCGAAGAATATCCGTTTGCGGACGCCAACCGGGCGCTTGTCGATCTGAAGGAAGGCAGAATCCGCGGGGCGAAAGTATTGAAAATGGATGGTATCGTTTGAACATGATCATCCTACATTTCAGATTCCCTTATTCGGCTATCCAGCCTGCCAGTCTGTGATATATTCCCACGGTTTTATTTCCGGGGCGGTTTCATTTTGCCGCCATTTTCCTGTTAATCCAAGCTCTGCAACAGTCAGTTCAAAGTGACACATGGCGATACCCATGTCAATTTCCTGCAAAGAAACGTCGCGAAGCTTCCGGTAACCGATGGTGCGTGAAAGATAGAAGGAAAATGTTTTCTGCTGATCATCATAAACAATACGCCAGGGTTGTTGATTGGATGCTGAGGGTGCCAGGCGAACATTTTCCAGGGCTTCACCGTATTCACCGGCTTTTTCGGATGAAAGGGGGGTTTTCGAGTTGCCGTCGAAGAAAAGGTCCTTCCAGGGCAGACGATGGTCGGAGCCGGCAAAACGCCGCATGAACCGTTCGGTAAGGCTTCTGTGTTCTGCAGCGTAGCCTATGGGGCTGATGGTTGGCAGCAGTTCATTGCGTCGCATTCCTGCCGCGTTTCTGAAAGCACTGATCGCAAATGTCCCGCCCAGCCAGCAGGTATTCAACCCCAGTTCAGTAGCCTTTAAGATGAGCTTTTCCATGCAGTATCCGTAATCACAGGTCGCCATTGGCGCCGGACTGATCAATCCCGCGAGATAAAGCCGTGCATTTTTAATGACGCCGTAAGTGCCGAGCTTTTTCCATTCTTCGCGCGGCAGGACAGCCATTGAAATCAGGGCAAAGCGCGGCATATTCCCGAAAAGTCCCCGATGTGGTTCATTGACCTGCTGCCTGAATTTCTGTAAGATAGATTCCTCGACCGGATCGAGCGAATAGGAACGGCAGGAATATCGTTTTCGGATGATTTCCGATGTGAGTGTCATGGCCTCTCCTTAAAATGTTGTTGGTAAATGATGGTGAATTATTTTATACTATAAAAAGAATTTATCAAATCAAATCATGCAGAATGCGAGGAAAAAATCATGAAACTGGCCACCGTGGAACAAATGCGAGGGATGGATCGGTACGCGATAGAAAGATTGGGGCTTGCAGAGGAAATCCTGATGGAAAACGCCGCAATGGCGTCGGTTGTCCTGTTGCAGCGAAAAATCGGCATCCGCGGCAAAAAATTTGTGATTTTTTGCGGGGCCGGCAACAACGGAGGTGACGGACTGTCCGTGGCGCGTTTGATTTACTCGTCAGGCGGGCAGGCAAAAGTATTCCTGGTGTCTTCGCCGAAAAAGTACAGCGGGGCGGCAAGGACGAATTATGATGTTTTATGCAATCTCTTCGGTGATGTTCAACTGCTGAGCCGGGCCGATGAGGCGCGCCAAGACGTGTTGCACTGCGACGCCGTTGTGGACGCTGTTTTCGGTACAGGATTGGATCGTGATGTCAGGGGGCTGGCCGCTGATGTAATCAGTCTGATCAATTCCTGCGGACGCCCGGTATTGAGCCTGGATATCCCCTCCGGGATTTCTGGCGATACAGGAAGGGTTATGGGAGTCGCGGTCAGGGCCGATTATACCGTTACATTTGGTTTGCCGAAAATCGGCAACCTGCTTTATCCCGGCTATGACCATTGCGGAGAACTGTTTGTAACCCATATTTCCTTTCCCCCTTCACTTTATGACCAGGATGACCTTCTGACACAGACCAATGAGAGGGTGTTGCTGCCTCCACGGTCTGCCGAGGCCTATAAGGGGTCGATGGGGGATGTGCTGTTCATTGCCGGCGGGGCCAACTATTTTGGAGCGCCGTATTTCTCCGCCATGTCGTTTTTGAAAGCGGGCGGCGGCTATGCAAGGCTTGCGGCGCCTGCTTCAATTATTCCGTTCATTGCTCAATCAGGACGCGAAATTGTTTATCTGCCGCAGAGAGAAACAGCGGCATTCAGCCTCTCTCTAAAAGCCAAGCCCGAGCTCGTGTCTTTTGCGGAGAAGGCCGACATGGTGGTGATCGGGCCCGGTCTGTCTTTACAGGAGGAAACGACGAAGCTCGTAAGAGAGCTGGCTGCTGTCATTTCAAAGCCGCTTCTGATTGACGGCGATGGTTTAACGGCGATTGCCGAGCGGCCTGAAATCCTGCTTAAAAGAAAAGCGGCAACGATTCTTACCCCACACGCAGGAGAGATGGCTCGATTGATGCGCAAGACCATTGCGGAGGTCAATGCTAATAAAATTGATATCTTGCGGGCGGCAGCCGAAAAATTTGCCGCAACCGTTGTTTTCAAAGGCGCTCATTCCCTGATCGGGCTGGTGGATGGCCGGGTGTATGTCAATTTGAGCGGCAATCCCGGAATGGCGACAGCCGGAAGCGGGGATGTGCTGACAGGATGCATTGCGGCTCTGCAGGGATTTGGATTAAGCTCGGAGATTGCAACGCGCAAAGGAGTCTTTCTTCACGGCTATGCCGGCGATCTTGCTGCCGGGCAAAAAGGCCTGGACGGCATCACCGCAACGGATATTCTGGAACATCTGCCGCAGGCTTTGAAAGACGACCGGGCGGGAACCATCGATTCAAAATATTGCGAACCGCCGGTTATTCTGTAGCCCAAAACGTCGAAAACGTGCTTTATCGTTAAGGGATGAAGATTTCCTTGACATCCAAAACAGCGTTTTCTATATTGACTTCGATTGAAAGAGATTTTGTCGATTATCAAGTGCGGCGGCACATCTGAGCCCTCCGGAATAAGTGGTGGTTTCCGTGTGCGGGATTAAATTGCAACCGACTCTGAAGGGTAAAGGTATTTATTATAACCGCCAACAGGTTTATTGTTTATCAGGGGTGCGGACAGCCTTCCTCAACGTCAGAAAAAAGGAATAAAAAAAACTATGTCTAATAACATCGTGTTCTCCGGGAGCTTGATATTCTTAACCCTTGCTGATGTTTTTCAGCTGCTGGGAGGAAATAATTGCACGGGAACCTTGACTTTGCGAAGTCAATATTCAGCGGATAAGGGTGTTGTATATTTTATCGACGGGAATCCGATTAATGCATTTCTGGGCAATCAGAAAGGATTGGACGCGGTATACACACTTTTCGGGTGGACTGACGGAACATATGATTTTTCAGAAGGCGATTTAACCGGCATTGAACCCGTCATAAAAAAGAGCATGATGGAGATTGTCCTGGATGCTTTGCGCCTGGTGGATGACGGGAGAATAACCCTGGTGGGTTCCGGTCCCCTCCATCCGGAAGAAGGAGAGGAAGCCGGAGAGGGCGGACTAAAAGAGGATTTTCTGCAACCTATTAAAGGGCCGAACGTTGATTACCGGTATGTGCGAATCGAAGAAAATTATTCCGCCGGTGCGACCATCGTGAAAGAGGGAAACCACGGCAAGTGGCTGTGGGTCATCGCTGACGGTACAGTGAAGATCATCAAGGAAACTCCCAAAGGCGCCATAACCCTGGCCAGGCTCGGAGAAGGATGTTTTATCGGGACCATCCGGTCTTTTCTGTTCGGCACATACGAGCGAAGCGCCACGGTGATTGCGGAAGATAATGTTCAGCTGTGTCTTCTCGATGCGGAAGCCCTGAACCAGGAATACGCCTCCCTGTCGGAGGATTTTAAAAAGATTCTCCTTAGCCTTGATAACAGGTTCAGAATGATAAACATCAATGCTGTTCAGGCCTATGTTGGAGAATACACGAGAGAATTACCACAGGACAAGGTTATTGAAAGCCAGTTTCATAATAATACGGAGTTCTATATTATCAGGGAGGGAACCGCCGATATCGTTGGCAAGGGACTCAAGGGAGATGTGAATCTCATGACTCTTGGGACGGACGATGTTTTCGGTAAGATTCCTTTCATGGCCTTCGGTCACGAACCTTTATATGCATCCGTCATGACATCAAGTCCTTTCCAGGCTGATGTTCTGGACAGCGCAGCTCTTCAGAAGGAATATGACCATCTTTCCCATACGTTCAGGAATTTTGTTTTCAGCACGGCCACGAACATATCTATGACAACGAAGTTGTTCTATCATCTGCTGGGAAACACGCAGCCGTGAACATTCTCACATTTTTCAAGGACCTTTGTTTGTTGTGCACATCAGGATGGTGCCAGGAAGAAACGGATTGGAGTACCACCTGATAATGGGCCTGATTACTGTTTCCGTGACAGGACGTATTCGGCGACCGTACGTAGATGGTCTTTGGCCGGGCTGTCGTTAAACACTTCCAGGTCTTTGATGGATTCCTTGATAAAAGTTTGAGCGCGGTTCAGCGAATAGTCTATACCGCCGGATTTCTGTACCAGGGCAAAGATCTTTCTGATGGTTTCAGGCGTAAAAGATTTGTTCTGTATGGTTTTTTTTATCATGTTCCGTTCGTTTTGAGAGCATCCGGCCAGCGTGTAAATGAGCGGCAGGGTCATCTTGCCTTCTTCCAGATCCTTGCCGATGGCTTTCCCGAAATCCTCTTCCCGGGCCATGTAGTCCAGTGTATCATCCGTGATCTGAAAAGCCATGCCGATATTGTATCCGTACTGCTCAAGTGCGCGGATCTGCTCATTTGGCAAACATCCCAGAACCGCAGCGCTTTCACAGGCGGCGGAAATCAATACAGCGGTTTTCTTTTCTACAATGCTCAAATATTCCGCTTCGGTCAGGTTTGTATCCCCGCACTTCATCAGCTGAAACACTTCGCCTTCTGACATGGTGTTGGTCATTTTCGACATCAGCCGGAAAATATCAAGATCGCCGATGATGGAAAGAAGTGTGAAAGATTTGGAATATAGGAAATCGCCCACCAGAACGCTTGCGGCGTTTCCCCAGACGTTGTTTGCGGAGGTTTTACCGCGGCGGATGACGGCCTGATCAATGACATCGTCATGAAGGAGGCTGGCTGTATGGATAAATTCAATGGATGCGGCGAGCGGAAATCGCAACTCTCCAGTATAACCGCAGAGTCGTGCGCAGATCAGATGCAACAAGGGCCGGAACCGCTTACCCCCGCTGTCAATCAGATGGTGCGCCACTTCGGGAATCAGTTTGATGTCGGAGGAGATGTGTTGATCGAGATAAGCCTCGATCTGATCCATCTCATCAGCATAAGCGGCAAAAACATCAGATATCTGCATGACTCGTGTGACCTCAAGAACATTTGGGAAGAACTATATGAAAAATCAGGGACGGTTGTCAAATAAGATTTACAGAATTTCTCCATACAGGTCATAATGATCAGCCGCGGTTATTTTGCACTTTATAATTCTGCCGATTTCAGTGTTGTGGTTTCGGATATAGGTGACGCCGTCGATTTCCGGCGCCTGCCTTCGGCAGCGTCCGATAAAAGCGAATCCTTCATGGTCGCTTTTCTCTTCGATAAGCACATCCTGAACCGATCCGATCCATTTCCGGTTGATCGCATAAGAAATATCGGCTTGTTGGGCCATTATGAGGTCGCGTCTTCTTTCTTTTTCTTTTTCCGAAATCCGTGAAGCCATTTTTGCCGCGGGCGTGCCTTCTTCACGCGAATAGGTAAACACACCGAGATGATCAAACCGGGCTTCCTGAACAAAATCCAGCAGACGTTCGAACCGTTTTGGTGTTTCTCCCGGAAAACCGACGATCAGCGATGTCCGGAGTGCAACATCCGGCATAAGATTCCGCGACAGGTCAATGATTTCACGGATTCTGCCTGAAGACCCCCCCCGGTTCATCGCGGTCAGGATCATGTCGTCAATATGCTGAACCGGCAGGTCGATGTAGCGGCAGATCTTTGGATGAACTGCGATGACCTGCAGCACGTCTGTTGTAATGTTCGCCGGGTGTGTGTATAGCAGTCTGATCCAGTTTACGCCGGGCAGGGATGCAAGATCAGACAAAAGGAGGGATAGCTTCGGGCGGTTTTTCAGATCGCGGCCGTAGGCCGTCGTATCCTGGCCAATCAGGATGATCTCCCGAACACCATGGCTAATCAGTTTTTGTGCTTCCTTCAGAATGTCGTCGGGCTGTCGGCTGCGTGCTTTGCCGCGAATGGCCGGGATGGCGCAGTAGGAGCAGCCGTTGGAGCAGCCGTCTGATATTTTTAAATAAGCCGTAGCGGTATCCGGATAGAGGATTCTTTCGTGACGGGAGTTCATCAGGAAATCAGGCTTGGTGATCACAGCGGAACGCCGGTATCCCTCCGTGTTTAAGTTCCGCATGTGATGAACAATACGTCCGACTTCTCCCGTGCCAATCACCATATCTACTTCGGGGATTTCCACGAGCAGTTCTTTTCCATATCGCTGGGAAAGACACCCCGCTACAATCAGTTTCAGATCGCGTCCGCTTTTCGTTTTTTCCTGGGCCAGCGTCAGGATGATTTCCAGAGCCTCTTCCTTGGCCGGCATAATAAAACCACAGGTGTTGATCACGACGATATCAGCCTGATCAGGACTTTCCACCAGGGTCATTCCACACGCAGCGGCCTGCCCGCCCATGACTTCAGAATCAATTAGATTCTTGGAGCAGCCCAGAGAAATGATATGCAGTTTTCCGGATAGGTTATTTTTCACCGGGAAGCTTTCTGATCAATACCTTGCGGGGTTTCGCACCATCGGAAGGTCCGACAATGCCTTCGCGTTCCATCTGCTCAATCATCCGTGCGGCCCGGTTGTAGCCGATTTTCATGTAGCGCTGCACCAGCGAGATGGAGGCCTGGCCCAGTTCGCCGACCAGTGCGACGGCTTCGTCGTATTTTTCATCGTAACCGTCTTCATCGTGCTGTGTGTGCACAGATTCAAATTCAAATTTTTCAATGGACGCGTCATAGGTAGGCTGAGCCTGCATTTTGATGAAATCGACGATCCGGGATATTTCTGAATCGGACAGATATGCGCCGTGAATGCGGGTAAGTCTGGAAGTGCCGGGTGGAATAAAGAGCATGTCGCCCGCGCCCAGTAACTGCTCTGCTCCCTGCTGATCGATGATGGTGCGCGAATCAATTTTTGAGGAGACCTTGAACGAGATGCGCGTGGGAAAGTTGGCTTTTATAAGGCCTGTGATTACGTCAACGGATGGCCGCTGCGTGGCAATGATCAGGTGAATGCCTGCAGCGCGGGCCATCTGCGCCAGACGCGTAAGGGATTCTTCAACATCCCGGGGAGCGACCATCATCAGATCGGCCAGCTCGTCGATCACCACAATGATATAGGGAAGCCGGACATGCTGGATTGGCGGATTGCTCTGGCCTATGTTTTCTGCTTCCGCAGTGTCCGGCTCGTTTTCAGAACCGGTTGTTTTGGTGGTTTGGGATGTTTTGCCTTTTGCTCCGGTGAGGATCATTTCATTATAGGCATCAATGCTTTTTACTCCTAAAGCGCTAATGATTTTATAGCGGCGTTCCATTTCTTCGACGGTCCAACGGAGCACCTGGGAGGCTTTCTTCGGGTCGACGACGACCGGATGCATCAGGTGCGGTATCCCTTCATAGGAGGACAGCTCCAGGCGCTTGGGGTCAACCATCAAAAACTTGATGTCATCGGGTTGTGCCTTAAAAAGGATGCTGCAGATCATGGCGTTGAGCGCCACACTTTTGCCGGAACCGGTCGTGCCGGCAATCAGCAGATGCGGCATTTTGGTCAGATCGGCGATGACCGGTGCGCCGACAAAATCAACGCCCAGGGCAATGGGCAGGCGCAACGATGATTTGGTGAAAGCATCGTTGTTCAGCACTTCCTTTAAAAAGACCGGTTCCCTTTTGAGGTTTGGAATCTCAATGCCGATAACGGATTTTCCCGGGATCGGGGCCAGGATGCGGATGCTGGGCGCCATCAGCGCCAGGGCCAGGTCGTCGGCCAGGTTGGTGATGCGGTTGATCTTGACGCCGGGTGCAGGTTCCAGTTCATACATCGTAATCACCGGTCCGGGCATGACCTCAACGACGCGGGCTTCGACGCCAAAATCGGAAAGTTTCTTTTCCAGGATGCGCGAATTGGTGATCAGCTGATCGCGTTTGACGCGACCGTCCTTTTGGGGTGCTTCCTCAAGCAGGGAGAAAGGAGGCAGTTGAAATGTACCGTCGGGCTTCAGTTTAGAAAAATCAAAACGCGTCTGTTCGATTTTTTTCGGTTTTGCTTTCCGTGGCTTTACTTCATTTTCTTCGATGACGGGTGGCGGCTTGTTTTCCGCTTTGAACCGCTCAGTTATGTTCGCAAAAAAAGTTGTGATGGCGTTTCTGATAGATGCCCATCCGTCCTGTGTTTTTTGTGAAACTCTTCCCGTTACCGAAACGATAGAGAATTCGATAGTGAAGAATAGAGAGACAACGAGGATGCATAAAAGAATGATATAGGTGCCTGCAGGGTTGAAGTAACGAAGCAGGAGCCCGACAAGGCCTGCTCCGATCAATCCGCCTGCCCGGATGATTTCTCCATCAACCGTGACCCCTTCCTTCATCAAAGCTCCCAGAAGACCCGCCAAAGCCAGCATAAAAAAGGAAAATCCTGCAATACGCTGAACAGACATTTCGAAAGCGGGCCGCAGAAAATATTGAAAAGCACAGGCCAGAAGTGCAAGCGGAAGAAGAAAAGTCGGGATGCCCAGTAATCGGATGATGGAATCAGCAGTGTAGGAACCGAATTTCCCCGTCAGGTTGTGAGTAGATGCCCCATCTGTTACCACCTTTGTGAATGACGGATCGTGCGGGGAATAAGAAATCAGGCAAAGCAAAAGGAACAAAGCCACGGCGAGACAAACAACACCTTTGATCTCTCTGGTTCTTTTAGAGTTATCCTGGATGGTATTAGCCATTAGATTTCCGTTTTTATTTCAGTTTGGACATCTTTGATGACTGCCATGTCTTCATTCCTGTATGCGTCGTAATTCTTCATAATGACCTGCCGGACCCTGTTGATCAGTTCCTGGCGGTTTTCAAGAAAGTAGCCTTTCATGGGAATCGGTTTGTCGATGACCAGCGTTATTTTCCCCGGTTTTACCTTCAGGGACCGTTTCGGCATGATGGCACCGCTGCCGATGATACTGATCGGAACAATCGGCACGCCGGATTGAATAGCCAGGTAAAAGAGGCCCTGTTTGAAGGCTTTGATTTCTCCGTCGCGGCTTCTGGTCCCCTCCGGAAACGTCATGACGGATTTTCCTTCACGGATTCGCAGAGCTGCCAGGTCAAGGCTCTGCATGGCTTTTTCATGATTTTGACGGTCGATTTCAATATAGCCTGCGCTTCTCATGGCCTGTCCAAAAACCGGAATGGCGAACAATTCTTTCTTTGCGATCCAGCGAAACTGCCCCGGGATAAAAGCCAGCGCAATCAGAATATCAAAATCGCTTTGATGGTTGGCCATGAAAATTTGCGGTTTCCCGCGAAGAACATTTTCTTTTCCAATGACCTGCACCTTCGTGCTGCTGATCTTCAGAAGGATGGATCCCCAAATCCTGGCTACTTTGTGGACATTGTTTTCCGAGTTGGCGAAAAAGGAAAAAACAACAGACCAGAACGAGAAAAAAGCAGTAATGGCTATTCCCAGAGTAACCAATAGAGCTGATCGCATCATAGACGTTCTTTCCTTTACGCTGATTATGTCCGGAATGTTTTGTACTTGATAACACCATTGAAGTCAACATTGAATTATGTTTGTATTGATCAACGGTTAGGTCTTTAAGCGTCAGGGGAAACCCACATGAATGACTAATGGTCATCCATGTTTCCGTTGCTTTTTTTCATCTGATTTTCGGTTTGTGTTGTGAAAAAATGAGATTTTTTTCTTGACATTGGGGGCCACGTTCATTTATGAATTTTACAACGACTGCTGTATAAATTTTTTTGCGGAGACTTGAAGCCGTATCGGTCCGTGAGTCTGAAACGTAATCCGAATGACGTGATTCAATGAGGAGTATGCATGGAACTGTTCTTTCAACAGGTTTTCAACGGAATCATGCTGGGAAGCACCTATGCGATTGTCGCCCTTGGGTTGACAATGGTATTTGGTATCCTGCATGTTCCGAATTTTGCTCACGGGCAAATGTACATGCTTGGCGCGTATGTCTGCTTCTTTTTAATCACGGTATTCGGATTTGCCTACTGGCCAGCGCTTGCGCTGTCGGCTATCGTTCTCGCTCTGGCCGGTGTTGTGCTGGAATTCCTGGTCTTCAGGCCGGTCCGTGATGCGGGAGGCGTAACCCCGTTTATCGCAGCGCTGGGTGCCTTGATCATTCTGGAAAATGCGGTTGTCGTTTTATGGGGGCCCGAAGGTCACCGCATTCCGAACCCCTATCCGGGTATTATTGACGCTTTTGGAATTACCATGTCCACGCAGCGCCTGCTGGTGATCGGAGTTGCGGTTCTTCTGATAGTCATTCTGCAGATTTTTATCAAGAAGACAACGCTGGGCAATACAATCCAGGCCGTCGCCCAGAACAGGGAGGGCGCAACCCTGATGGGTATCAATGTTAACCTCGTTTCTGCCCTGACCTTTGCCATTTCCACGGGGCTGGCCGCGATTGCCGCCTGTCTGGTCGCCCCCATCTTCATGATATCGCCCAGCATGGGATCTATGGTCGGCATGAAAGCATTCGTTATCGTTATTCTCGGCGGATTAGGCAGTATTCCGGGGGCGATTGTCGGTGGTTTGATTCTGGGATTGATCGAAGCCATCGGCGGGGGATATTTATCAGCAGCCTACAAAGATGTGTTTGGTTTTGGCGCACTTGTGCTGATCCTCTCGTTAAAACCGACCGGTTTGTTCGGGAAGGAGATTAAGGGCAGATGATGAATTGGTTAAAAGAGAATTGGTTTTACCTCACAGTTCTGGTGATTGCCCTGGCCCTTCCTCATGTGATCACCAATCTGTATTATGCGCAGATTATTACGATGAGTTGCATCTTTGCCATTGGTGCGTTGAGTATGAATCTGATTATGGGTTATACGGGACAAATGTCTCTGGCACATGGCGGTTTTTTTGCAATTGGCGCATACAGCGTGGGAATTCTTACCTCCACTTTGGGCTGGAATTTCTGGTTGGCATTGCCTGCTTCGGCTCTGCTTGCGGCTTTCATCGGTTTTTGGGTCGGCTTGCCGGCTCTGCGGACACGGGGGGCCTATTTTGCCATTACCACGCTTTGTCTTGGTGAAATTATTTATCTTCTCGCGGGCAACTGGATGGAGCTGACGGGTGGTCACACCGGCATGGTGGGAATTCCCCTGCCGAGTCCTGTCGCTATTCCCGGTGTGGGGCAAATCACGTTTAATTCGCCGGCTTCCCAGTATTATCTGGTCTTGTCTTTTCTCCTTTTGACCCTCTTTGTCATGTATCGTTTGATTAATTCAATGAGAGGGCGGACTTTCCTCGCGACAGCCATCAACGAAGATCTGGCGGAAGCAGTCGGCATAAACATCTTCCGCACAAAGTTGCTTTCTTTTGTTGTGGCCAATTTTTTTGCCGGATTGGCCGGAGGCATTTATGCGAGTTTGATGGGAAGCATTTCTCCATCGGTAGCTTCAGTTACCATGACTTTCAACTTCCTGATGTATGTGCTTCTGGGAGGCATGACGACACTGGCAGGTCCGGTTATCGGTGCTTTTATTATTCCCATCCTGTTGGAGTATCTGCAGTTTTTGCAGGATTATCAGATGATTTTATTTGGATTCCTGCTGATTGTCGTCATTATCTATTTCCCGACAGGTTTTATGGGATTATTTAACAAATTACGCGACAGGATTCAGAACTCAAAATCGGGAGGCCGACGTGCTGCTTAAGGGTGAAAATCTGGTGAAAAGTTTTGGCGGCACCGTTGCTGTCGATGACGTGAGCTTTGAAGTCAACGAGGGAGAGATCCTGGCGATTCTCGGTCCCAATGGGGCCGGCAAGTCTGTCCTTTTCAGCCTCATCAGCGGAGCGGGCAGACCGACGTCCGGCAGTATCAAATTCGCGGGAGACGAAATTGCCGGTTTGAGCGCAAACCGGATCTCCCGCAAGGGGATTGCACGGACATTTCAATTGACTTCCCTGTTTGAAAAATTGCCGGTGGCGGCCAATCTGGCCCTGGGATACTATAAATGCACAACCAGCGGATTCTGGGGATCAATTTTTCACACTCCCCAGTGGAAAAAAGACAAAAAGAAAGTTGAAGAAAAAGTTGTGGAAATGTTGAACTTCGTGGGATTGGGAGCCAGAGCATACGACACCGCTTCTTCCATTTCCCAGGGAGAGCAGAGGATGTTGTCCATTGGGATTGCCCTGATCAGTGATCCGAAACTCATCTTGTTTGACGAACCGACAGGCGGACTGATTCAGGAGGATACGGAGAGGATTACCGAACTCATTCGAAAGATCAATAAAAAAGGCATTACCGTCTGTCTGATTGAACACAAGATGCGGATGATTATGGATCTGGCCGACAGAATCGTTGTTTTGAACTACGGGAAAAAAATTGCCGAAGGAAGGCCATCGGATGTCGCGGCTGACCCGCAGGTCATCGAAGCCTACCTGGGAAGAAAAAAAGATGCTTAAACTCATTAATGTAACCACAATGATCGGCGAGCATCAGGTCATTCATGACGTGTCGCTGCAGATTGCAAAAGGTGATTTTGTTGCGCTGCTCGGCGGCAATGGTGCCGGCAAGACAACGTTATTTAAAACGATTGTCGGGTTGCTGCCTCCGGTAAAGGGCAGGGTGGAGTTCAAGGGTGAGGAAATCAGCCACATGCCCGCACATAAAATTGTAAGCAGGGGCCTGGCGCTGTGTCCTGAAGGAAGACAGCTTTTCCCGCAGCTTTCGGTATACAGAAACCTGATGCTGGGGGCTTATCATCGAAAAGACAAACAAAACGTTAAGGAAACACTGGAGCAGGTTTATGTCCTGTTCCCGCGCTTGAAGGAAAGATTCAAGCAGCTGGCCGGGACATTCAGCGGAGGGGAGCAGCAGATGCTGGCGATCGGGCGGGCGATCATGTCCAAGCCGGAGATGCTGCTTCTGGATGAGCCTTCCATGGGACTGGCGCCGATGGTTGTGGAAGGAATCGCCGAAGCGATCACCGAGCTCAATAAAATGGGCATTACGGTTTTTCTGTCCGAACAAAATGCACAAATCGCCCTGATGATTACGCGGCATGGTTACGTTCTGGAAAACGGCCGTCTGGTACTGGACGGTTTGAGCAAAGACCTGATTCACAACGAAAAAGTGAAAAAAGCATACCTGGGAACTTAATAAAATCATTACATCTGAAAAATCCGGTTATGCGATATCAAGAGCTCATGATTCTGCAGTAGTTGATGAGCTCTTTTTTTACGTTTTGAGACCGGATGGAAATAATATGCCGCACTTCATGCATTCCCTGTGAGAGTGTTTTCAAACCAACGCATCAATCGATAATTGCATTGCGTAAAACATCGTGATAAATATTTTATACATGGTTTACATGGCGTTCACGTCGTTTTCGGGAGAACATCTTTTGAGCAAAAAAAAATCCGCTATCTGGTCTTTCTTTTCATCCGTTTGGCTGGCCATTGCTCTCCTTCTTCTTATTGCGTTGATTGCCATGATCGGAACGCTCTTCCCCCAACGGGAGGCTGCAGCGGAACTTGCGGTACGGATGCCGCAAGGCCTTTTTTCATTTCTTCAGAAAATGCAGGTGTTTGATCTGTACCACTCCGCCTGGTTTTTTGTTTTGATGGGCCTGCTGGCCTGTAACCTGGTCATTTGCTCACTGGATCGATTACCGACTGCATGGCGCCGTTTTCGCGCGAAACCTGACCCGCGCGATCCAGTGCCCTTTAAGAATCTTCCGGAAGAAAACCTTTTTTATCCGGAATCGGATGTGAAAAAAGCGGCGGAGGCAGCCATCCATTTGCTGAAAAAGAAATATCATTCTTTCCAACAGGCGGATGAGGCAGGCAGCGTTCATCTCTGCGCACAGAAGGGGCGCTTTGCTCATTTTGGCGTTTACATGGTTCATCTGAGTATTCTGGGGTTCATATGCGGCGCGGTCATCGGTTCCGTTTTTGGTATCGAGGGAGCTGTAAAAATGCTGGAAGGGGAGATGGTCAGCAGTATCGATCTGCGCGATAGCGGAGGAACGATGCCCCTTCCTTTTTCGGTGCGCTGCGACAAATTTACAATAAAACGATATGAAAATGGAGCTCCCAAAATTTTTCAGTCCGACTTGACATTTTTAATAAATGGCCGGGAGGTCCGTTCGGCCAGGCTTTTTGTGAATCATCCTGTCGAGTTCGAAGGGTTCAGCTTTTATCAGGCAAGTTATGGTCCGGCTCCGGAAAAAAAAGCAACGCTGGCGCTGCTCCGTGCGGACGGCCGGCGTGACATAGTGAATGTCCGTGCGGGGTATACCTTTGAACTTCCGGGAAAGGAGGGGACCTTTCAGGTTCTAAGAGTTGAAGATAACATGATGCAAATGGGCCCGGCGATTAAAGTTGCCGTCCGTTCTGAAAAGGGAACAGCAACTTTCTGGGTGTTTCGCGAGATCGACCGGATCAGACAGATGATCCCTGATATTTTCGAACAGGTTCCGGTTTTTAATCCCGGTCTTTTCCGTCCTTATACATTTTCTCTTCTGGGGATTGAGGAAAAATATTATACAGGCCTTCTGGTTAACCGTGATCCGGGGACTCCGGTTGTGGCATTATCGGCGGTCTTTCTAATTTGTGGTTTGATGATCATTCTTTTTTCATACGCGCGTCAGATCTGGATCCGGATTGATCAGGACAAGGGCAGGGTTCGCATCGGCGTTGCCGGACGAAGCATCAGAAATAAAGTCGGCCTGAAACGCGAAGTGCGTCACCTTCTTGCACAGCTGAAAAATAATCTGGAGAATTCAAAGTGATCAATACAGCCATTTTAAGCTGGGTGACATTTATTTATTTTGGTGCTTTTGTTTTTTACCTTTTCCGGATGATTCTGGGGCGTGAATTCTGGGGGCAACTGGCAAGCTGGATGACGCTCATCGGGTTTATTGCCCAGAGTATTGCGCTCATCATCCGCTGGAAGATTTCTTACGATCTCGGTATCGGACACGCACCGATGACCAATTTTTACGAGTCGATGATTTTCTTTGCCTGGACAGTTGTTTTTTTGTATCTGCTCATGGAGCATCGCTTGAAAAATCGGAGCATTGGCGTTTTTGTGATGCCCGCTGCATTTTTGATGATGGCCTACGCCTCCATTGCCCCGGGAATCAGCAACCGCATTGAACCCCTGATTCCCGCGCTGCAAAGCAACTGGCTGACGTCGCATGTCCTTACCTGTTTCATGGGCTATGCCGCCTTCACGGTCACTTTTGCGCTGGGGATCATGTTCTTTGCAAGGAGGGTCGCCTCTTATGCTTCGTCCGGCGTCCGGGGTTTGATCCACATGCTCCCTTCAGAAGATCAGATTGACGAGCTGATCTATTCCTGTGCGGCCCTGGGGTTTATTTTTCTTGCGCTGGGGATTGTGACCGGTTCTGTATGGGCGCATTACGCATGGGGGTCTTACTGGAGCTGGGACCCGAAGGAAACCTGGTCGCTCATCACCTGGCTCACGTATGCCGTGATGCTTCACGTCCGCCTGGTGCGCGGTTGGCGCGGTGTTCGCATGGCGATTATGGCGATCATTGGTTTTGCCTGCGTGCTTTTTACCTATCTCGGCGTCAATCTGTTGCCGAGTCTGCACAGCTACCTGACCTGATGACGTTTCAGGTTCTTTAAATTATCTTTTCAGAAAATCCAGAAGCTCATGAATGTCCGGCAATTCCCGGATCGGATAAACCTTCACGAAGATCGCCTTTCTCTGTTCGTCAAGGATGATGTTGGCCCGTTCGGAAAAACCAAGCTTGTCAATGAATATGCCCAGTTTTGCCGCGATGCCGCCGTGTGGCCAGAAGTCTGCAAGCAGATCGACTTTTTCAATGGCGAGGTTCATTGCCCAGGCTTTTTTGCAGGGAACGGAATCAACGGACAATCCCAGGGGTACGGTATTGAGTGACTGGAAGGCTTCAAAGTTGGCTTCCAGGGACTGCATTTGTTTTGCACACACTTCCGTCCAGGCCAGCGGATGAAAAGACAAAAGGATTTTTTTTCCTGCCATCGTTGCAGTGTCCACGACCGCTTCCGTATGGCTTTTCAACGAAAAGTCTCCGAACACATCCCCAATTTCAATTTTGGCCATGTTGTTTTCTCCTTTATTAAATCAGGTTTAATTTTTGGTTGACGATTTTACCGGCCTTTGAAGGCCCCTCTTATCCGGATTGAATCCGGATAAGCTCCTGTCATGGTTAATCGATGCTCATCAGGGACTGCCAGCGATCCCACTCGGTTTCGTGCGGCAGCCCTTTGTCGCTGATCAGTTTCAATATGGTTTCCTCGTTGAAACGCAGATAGGGGTTGACCCTGCGCTCTTCGGCCAGAGTGGAAAAGAGAAAATCAGTATCACGGGATTGACGGTATTGCTCAATGTCCTGGTTTTGCGGCTCCAGGTGTCTGGCGAACGCGAGGGAATCCCTCACATAATCGTGTCCGGCAAAAATCCTCGTGTTGTCCGGCAGCGTCATCAATTGTTTTATGGACAGAAAGAAACCTTTCAGATCGCCGGAGAAGCAATTGCCGACGGTTGCGTTGAAAATCGTGTCGCCGGTAATAAGGTTATTGCCTGAATGAAAGCAGATCGAGTCTTTGGAGTGTCCCGGTGTCCGGTAAACCACCACAGGTTCATCATCAATCCAAATGGTTTCATGATCGGCAAGGGTCGTGCAGTCCAGAAACCGGGCGTCTGTTTTACCAAGCAGATGATCGTTGCCCTCTGTGTGATCGTGATGCCGGTGCGTGTTGGTTACATATTTCAGGATCAGATGATTATCCTTCAGAAAAGCCAGGATTTCCAGCCATGCACCCCCGTCGACGGCCATGGCCTCCGTCCTGCCGTAAAGGAGATAGGCCAGATTATCCCCGTAGCGAAACTGCTGAATGTTGAGCATGTAATTCCCCGGCTTTCACTTGACAATTTTAAATATTTCCCTGGCCTTCGGATCGGCGGCCGTACGCAGAAGTTCAAACAGAACCATTTCCGTTGACGTGACCTGCGCGCCCGCTCTTTTGATGGCCTGAATGCCCACTTCCCGGTTTTCGGGCGTACGCGAAGAGACGGCATCCGCGACCAGGTGGACGCTGTAGCCATTTTGTATTAAATCCAGTGCGGTCTGATAAACGCATATGTGGCATTCGATGCCGGTCAGAACGACGTGTCGGCGGGTCAGGGATTCGAGCTGGTCACGAAAGGATGGATTAGCCCAGCAACTGAAAGTTTCTTTGGCAATCGGTTTTAGATCGCCCAGTTCTTCCAAAATCTGCCCGATTGTTGGACCGAGCTTATCAGGGGTTTGTTCCGTTATCATCATGGGCAGGCCAAAAGCCCGAAATCCCCGTATCAGATTAACATTGTTGGCAAAAAGATTTTCCTTGTCCACCATGGCCCGGGCCAGGTTGCCCTGAAAGTCAATCATCACTAATACAGCGGCAGTGCGGCTTAACATTTTGCTCATTCTCCGTTTTTGCTGATAAGGCAGGATAGTTAATTTGCTTAATCCTTGTCAATCATTATTATTGCTGATAAAAGGAAGGCGTAAACGAAAAGAGGAAAAGAAATGACTTTGCCGAACCGGGAAAATATTATCTTGCACCAGTACCGCGATGGTGTTTTATCTGAAGTGTCGATGCCGTTTTCCACGGAATATGCCGTGCTGCTGAAAATCAATGGCAGTGCGTATATCACGATGGCCTGCTCCGGCAATTACCTGCGCGAACACATTACCGGTTATCTCATTACAGAAGGCATCATCAGCAACACGAATCAAATTCAGGCCATCGAAATCGACGAGACCGGTTTAACGGTCAATGCCTTTCTGTCCGCCGACAAGATCATTGCGGAGAAACTCGAAAGGATTAAAACCATCACTGCCGCCGGTGGTAGAAGCAGAAAGAATATGCCTTCCGAGGATCTGGTTCGACGCAGTCTACCGCAAGTCCGGGCGGAGGTTGTCCTTCAGTGCATGAATGAATTTCTAACGTATTCGCGTGAGCATGAAGCAACTCACGGGGTTCATGGTGCCGCTCTTTATTCGCTGGAAGGGAGGCGAGAGGTGTTCTTTGATGAAATCGGACGTCACAACGCCATTGACAAAGTCATCGGCCATGCGGCGGTAAATGGCATAAGCTTGGAAGACAAGATGATTTGTTCGACCGGACGCATCTCCAGCGAGATCGCATTTAAATTCATCAATGCGCGGGCACCGGTCCTGGTAACGCGGGCCTCGCCGACTGTAATGAGCGTAAGTCTTTTGAGACACTACAATATTCTGAGCATTATTCGCGCTGTCGGAGACAGGTTTTACGTAATAAACGGGAAGGAGAAAATCATCCTGCCACCTGCAAAGGGCAATCCTGCAATACGATGACCCTTCACGTTGCTAAGTAAGAAAAGACAACGCTTTCATTTCTCAGCTGCTTTTTGTATAAAGATTTTCATGGATGCGACAGTTTATAAAGGAGTATTAACGCACACCGGAGGAAAGACTTTCCTTCAGGGTCAGGACGGTGTCAGGCACCTGGAGGACGAAATCATCTGGAAAGGATACCTGGCACACTTCAACGGACTTGCGGTCTGTGCCCGCAGGCTTCCCCAGAGAGACTACGAAAAGGGAAAGCCCATCCTTATTATTTGGCCGGATGTGCCGGCAGCAGACGAATCAACGGTGGAGATTTATTTCAACGAACGGCTGGTGAAATATCCAACATCGTTTCTGGGTCATATGGCTGTCAATGTGGGCGGTGAAATCTTCAATTTTTCACATCTGATCAACGAAAATGAAGTATTGAAATCCGAAGAATATTTTTTCCGCCCTGCTCTGGGCGAATTTGCGCCGCATCCGATCTATGGACGCGACAACACGGATGATCCCCAAAAACCCTATTATGATAAATTCGGCAGGCTCTTCATGAGGACAATTCATGTCCTAAAAATTACCGGATTCAAGACCCGGGCTCTTTCTCAGAATTTTCACCGTCAGCTCGAGATCATAAAAAATACGCCGCCCGATCCGAAAAACCCCGGTAAATATCGAGATTTTAATATACTTACAAACAGTTGCTCCACCGTGATCCGCGACGGGTTTAAAAAATACGGCTTTAAAAACATCCGGGGCATCTTCCCGCGTGACCTTTTTGTAAATATTTCCTATTTCTTTCTTAATCAGTCGGAAAATCCAAATATCAAGGCCTCTCTATCCAGACTTTATCAGCTTCATGTCCCGGAGGCCGCCCCCAGTGCCATGCCGCCCCTTTTGAATCCGGTGAACTTTTACAAAAACAACCAGTTGCGGTAAAAAAATTTATAAGCCCAAAAAGGAGGATATCATGAAGGTACTCGCTCTCAATTCCGGTCCGCGCTCCGATGCGGAAAGTTATACAATCCTGATGCTGAATCACCTCGTCGAAGGGATGCGTAAGGCAGGCGCGGATGTTGAAGTGATCCATCTGCGCGAGAAGAAAATCCGCAACTGCATCGGCTGCTTCACCTGCTGGACCAAAACGCCGGGGAAATGTCTTCACAAGGATGACATGACCAAAGAACTTTTCCCGAAGTTTCTGGCTGCTGACCTGGTCATCTATGCTACGCCGCTTTACTTTCACACCGTCAACGCGGCGATGGCCGCTTTCATGGAACGCACGCTTCCCGCGGCTCTTCCTTTTTTTGAGGAGGGGGAAGACGGGAAAACCTATCATCCCATGCGTCACAAGGTTCCCCCTGGCGTTCTGCTGACCGTTTGCGGTTTCCCCGAAATGTCGGAGTTTGACGCCATGCTGGAATTTTTCACACGGACACGCCATCAAGACTCCCGGCCCGTAGCAGCCATCTGCCGCGCCGGAGCTTCTCTTTTGTCCGCCCCTCAGCTGGCTGCAAAAGCCGGGGAGGTTCTGGACGCTACCAGACAGGCCGGACGTGAGCTGGTTATGACGATGAAAATTGAGCCAGAAACGCTGGCGCGCATTACCCAGCCTCTGGGCGACGCGAAGACCTTCGGGAAAATGGGCAACATCTTCTGGAAGACCTGCATTGCCGAGGGTGTGACACCCAAAGAATTCAATGACAGAAAAATGGTCCCGCGGCCGCAGACGCTGGAGGATTTTATGTTTTTGTTCCCCTATGGCCTCAACGCCAGGTCCGCAGGAGATAAAGAGGTGAGTCTACAGATCAACTTTTCCGGAGAGGTGAATGAGTCGTGCCATTTCATGATTGAAAAAGGGCGAGTGGATACTAAACGGGGTGCCTGTGAAAAACCGGATCTTACGATCGACACGCCTTTCGGTCTCTGGATGGATATCATCACGCGAAAAGCCGACGGGCAGCAGTTGTTCATGGAGCAGAAATACAAAGTGCAGGGCGATCTGACGCTGATGATGAGACTTTTTGGCAAGGAATAATTATCCGGAATGGCGCAGTAGAGGGTCCTGAAGGTTTTCAGGTTATTCATTTTGTCATGACCGAAGGGATGCTTTTTTATCTGTTGTGTGATCTGGATTTATTTTTTCAGTGCAGATGTCTTCTCCTCCGGTAGGGCAGAAGAGCAGGAACAGGACTGCGACGAGGCAGGCATTCTGGAAGGAAAAACATAGCGAACGGCACGCTCGTAAAGAAGATAGTCCCATGCCCAGTTGGTCAGCACCATGACACGGTTGCGAAAGCCGATTAAATTGAAAAGATGAATAACGAGCCACATCAGCCAGGCAATAAATCCCTTAAAAGTCCTTTTACCGATGGCAACGCCCGCCGCCTTGCGGCCGATAGCGATCATCGATCCTCTGTCAGCATAATGGAAGGGTTCCGGCGCTCGCCCGGCAATTTGATGTATAATATTTTGTGCGGCTTTGACACCGGACTGAATGGCAACCTGCGCGACCATCGGCAATACACGCTGGTCTTCTTGAATGGCGGCCAGATCCCCTATTACGTATATGCGGTCGTCATTCACAATCTGGAGCGAGGTACGCACCGGTACGCGTCCGTCACGGCCTACGGGAATGCCGGAATCGGACGGAAGATTTTCTCCCCGAACTCCCGCCGTCCAGACGACCGTATTGGTCAATATCGTTTCCCCGTCTTTAAGGATCACCTTCTCCTTCGTTACTTCGGCAACCGCCTTGTTCAGAGACACACGCACGCCCATATCGCTTAACTGCCGCACTGTGTAATCGCAGATGTTCGCGGGCATGTGCGCAACCAGATATTGGGCGGCCTCCAGTAAAATGATCGTCACTTCAGAAAAATCAATCGTCGAATAATCCTTGACCATCGGACCGGAGATGAGTTCAGCCAGCGCCCCTGAATATTCTACGCCGGTTGCCCCGCCGCCCACAATGACAAATGTCAGCAGGGCCTTCCTTTTATCCGCTTCTGTCTCACGCGATGCCGCTTCAAAGCAGCAGATGATATGATTTTTAAGTGCGACGGCTTCTTCGAGCGTCTTGAGAAAATAGGCGTGTTCTGCGACGCCCGGAATGTCAAATGTGGATGTGACGCTCCCAGTGCCGATAATCAGATAATCGTAATCAAGCGTTACTATGTCTGTTTCAATTCGATGGTTTTGCCGGTCAATGCGCCTTGCATGCGCAAGAAGAAATTGAACATTGGGTATTTTCCAGAAGACGCTGCGCACCGGATAGGCGATGTCCTCCGCATCAAGCTCCGCCGCCGCCACCTGATAGAGAAGCGCCAGAAACGTGTGATAGTTGTTGCGGTCTACAACAGTCACATCGATCGGCTGGTTCGCGAGCGTTCGGGCGGCCCACAGGCCGCCAAATCCCGCACCGATGATCACGACTTTAGGTTTTTTCTTCGCCGATGCATTAGACATGAATGAGCTTTTCCCTTCTCATCGCTGATCCGCTGAGGGGAAAGGATGAATGTATGCGGCTTCCTCCTCGCCCTGAATCCCTCCCCGAGAGGGGAGACCGGACCTATTTCTTTTTGGAAACAGCTTTGTGTAGGGTCGCCGGTTTATTCTTTTTTATCTTTACAAGCGGCTTTGCACTTTTGGTCTTTGCAAGGGTTTTCGGATTTTTCACCGCCTTCTTGGATCGCTTTGTTTCTTTTTCCGGTTCCAGCGCGAGTTCCAAAACATCCATCATGTCGCTGACAAAATGGAAGGTCACGCTTTTTCGCACATTGGCTGGAATATCTTCAACGTCTTTGCGGTTCCATGCGGGTAGAATGAGCGTTTTAATTCCCGCTCGATAAGCCGCCAATACTTTTTCTTTAACGCCGCCCACCGGCAGTACCGTGCCGCGCAGGGTAATTTCGCCGGTCATGGCCAGCTGTTTTTTGACCCTGCGGTTGGTAAGCAGGGAAGTCAGCGCCGTGAGCATCGTTACACCCGCCGATGGCCCGTCCTTGGGTGTTGCGCCTGCAGGCACATGGATGTGGATATCGCGATCATCGAAGAAATCCGGATCCACTTTCAGTTCGCTGGCGTTTGTCCGAATAAAACTCAATGCCGCTGACACGGATTCCTTCATGACATCCCCCAGCTGGCCGGTCAGTGTCAATCCTTTTTTCCCTTTCATGGCAGTGGCTTCGATAAAGAGCACGTCGCCGCCAACAGGAGTCCAGGCCAGTCCGATGGCGATACCGGGCCTGGTGATGCGCGCATCGATATCCGTTGGGACACGCACCGGCCCCAGGTAATGGGAGACATCCTTCTCTGTGACCGTTTTGGATTTCATGCTGCCTTCGGCAATTTGCGCCGCGACACCCCGGCACGCATTGGCGATTTCACGCTCCAGATTGCGAACCCCGGCTTCACGTGTGTAACCGGTAATGATAGTGGAAAGCGCTTTGCCTGTCAGCTTGAACTGTTCGTCCGTCAGCCCGTTTTCCTTCAGTTGCCTCGGGACTAAATAACGCTCCGCGATCTTAACCTTTTCCTCCTGCGTGTAGCCGTTCAGTTCAATCACTTCCAACCGGTCCAGCAGAGCCGGTGGAATGGTGTCCAAAATGTTTGCCGTTGCAATAAACAGGACGCGCGACAAATCAAACGGTACATCCAGGTAGTGGTCAGTGAAGGTGTTGTTCTGCTGTGGGTCCAGAACCTCCAGAAGCGCCGATGAAGGGTCGCCGCGGAAGTCGCTGCCGAGTTTGTCGATTTCATCGAGCATGAATACAGGATTATTGGATTCCGCGCGCCGCAGCCCCTGAATGACGCGTCCCGGCAGAGCGCCAATGTAAGTGCGACGATGCCCTCTGATTTCTGCCTCATCACGCACTCCGCCAAGTGCGATGCGCACAAATTTGCGCCCGAGTGCCCGCGCGATGGAGTGCCCCAGTGAAGTCTTGCCCGTGCCCGGAGGCCCCGTAAAACAAAGGATCGGACCCTTGGAATCCGGTTTGAGCTTGCGAACGGCAAGATATTCGATGATGCGCTTTTTCGGCTTGGTAAGCCCGTAGTGGTCTTCATCCAGAATCTTGCGTGCAAGGGCGATGTCAAGATTATCCTCCGTGGAGTCATGCCAGGGCAGCGCGGTCACCCAGTCGAGATAGGTTGATGATACGGTGTATTCTGCCGAAGACGGGTGCATTCGGGAAAGACGCTCCAATTCCCTCAAAGCCTCTTTTCTGGCTTCCTCCGGCAGGTTTTTCTCTTCGATCTTCTTTCGGTATTCGTCGGTTTCCACCGTGTTTTCGTCGGTTTCACCAAGTTCCTGTTTGATCGCTTTGAGCTGCTGCCTGAGGTAATATTCACGCTGGCTTTTGTCGATGTCGTCCTTGACTTTGGTCTGGATTTTATTCCCCAGTTCAAGAACATCCATCTGGTGGTTTACCATCCTTGTCAGTTCTTTGAGACGCAGCTTAACGTCGACAGTGTCCAGGACCTTCTGCTTTTCCTCTACCGGTGCGTTGATGATCGAAGCAATAAGATCGGCCAGAGTGCCCGCTTCCGTTATGGATTTGGCCATGGGGCCGAACTCCGGAGGAAGAAACGGCGAGAGCTTTAAGATGCGGTCGAAAAGGGCCAGCAGGTTGGACATCAGCGCCTCGGTTTCCAGATCCTTTACCTCTTTTTCCTCCAGCAGGTCGATGCGGGCCTGCTGGTAGGGCTTTCCTTCAATGAGCTCCTTGATCGAAAAGCGGCTGAGCCCCTGCAGAAGAAGCTGTGTGCGGTTTTCCGTTGTTTTTGCCATTTTGAGAATGACCGCGCAGACGCCCACTTCATGCAGGTCGTCTTTCCCATACTGGTTCGGTGTTTCCGGTTCCTTTTTGGACATGATCAGTCCCACGAGCCGGTCCTTGGTCATGGCTTCATCAACCAGCACCGAAGCGCTTCCGGTGACTTCCAGCGGAATCATGGTTTTGGGAAACACCATTACATTTTGCAACGGTAGAATCGGAATGATTTCCGGGATGTTAAAATTATTTTTATTTTGAGTGACGTTTTGTTCCGTCATGCCTGCCTCCTGTTGTGATCGAAAAGAAAATCCACTATTTTGTCGAAATGACTGACACGCGATGTGATTTATGAACCGGCACTTTGCTCATCCTCACCATCAAAATGCCGTCGGCGTAGGACGCTACCGCAGATTCTGCGTCTACCGGCGCGGGCAGGGGAACACTTCTTTCAAAATACCCGTGCGGAATTTCCGCCTGGCAGTAGCGCGCATTTTGTAAAAGTTGGATCGCCTTGCGAATTCCTGCAATTTTTATTTTATTCCGATTGACCTCAATATGCAGTTCGTCTTTATTCAGCCCGGCAATATCAGCAAGCGCTATGATCTCATCCGCTGATTCATAAAGATCAATGTTGGGGCGCCAGATGCATTTGTAATTCTTAAAAGCCGGACTTACCAGATGAAAGATTTCATCCACCGCTTTCTGAAATTCATCTTCAAAATTACCGCCGAAATTAATTTTTATGTAAGTCATGTTTCGCCGCCTTTTTGTGCCGGATTTTTCATTGCATGAAAAGTATAGTCATTCCGATGTGAATTGTAAAGACCGGGGAGATAATAGGTAATGGGTTATAGGTGAAGGGTCATGGGTGATAGGCGAAAAGATGTTAAAAAAATAGCTGGTTAAATGAAAATAATTTTGCTATGGAGAGCCCGCACTGTTAAATGAACAAAGGTAATGGACATCCCCCCAGTAAAGAATAGTTGCATTCTATCCGATACTAATCCAGCCAGATGACCGAAAAGAAAGAGAAATATGAAGAAAGATCATTTAAGAAACGTTGCCATTATTGCCCATGTTGACCATGGCAAAACGACTCTGCTCAATGCCATGCTCAAACAGACCGGTGTCTTCAGGTCCAATCAGGCGGTGGAAGACCGTGTGATGGATTCCATGGCGCTGGAAAAGGAACGCGGGATTACGATTGCGGCAAAGAACACAGCCGTGGACTATAACGGCGTAAAAATCAATATTGTCGATACTCCCGGACATGCCGATTTCGGCGGCGAGGTCGAACGCAGCCTCAACATGGTGGACGGCGCGATGCTTCTGGTCGATGCCAGTGAAGGTCCGCTGCCTCAGACGCGCTTTGTGTTGAAAAAAGCCCTTGCACTGCGTTTGCCTATTATTCTGATTATTAATAAAATCGACCGTCCCGACGCCCGCATTGAAGAGGTCATCTCTGAGACCTATGATCTCTTTATTGACCTGGGTGCCGAAGAACATCAAATTGATTTTCCAATTTTGTATACCAATTCCAAGCTTGGCGTCAGCCACAGAAAGCCCGGCGATGACAGCTCCGATCTGCAGCCGCTTCTGCAGACCATTATTGAGTTTATTCCTGCGCCCCAAGGGGATGATGAGGCCAATACACAATTTCTGGTGACCAACCTGGATTATGATCCTTATGTAGGCCAGATTGCCGTTGGACGCCTGCAAAGCGGAAGACTCGAGATGAATAAATTATACAGTCTTTGCGCGCAGGAGAAAATGATCGGAGGCGTCAAGCTCTCCGCCCTTTACACTTTTTACGGGCTGACCAAAAAACCGGTGAATGCCGCGGAGTCGGGGGATATTATTTCACTGGCCGGTGTGGAAAACGTTACCATCGGTGATACAATTTCCTCACTCGATCAGCCGCAGGCCCTGCCGCGTCTGATTGTTGATGAACCAACCGTTTCTATGGTGTTTTACGTCAACGATGGCCCGTTTGCCGGCAGGGAAGGAAAATATCTGACATCACGCCATTTGCTGGAACGGCTCGAAAAAGAAGCCCTGCGCAACGTGGCCATCAGAATCAGAAAACTGGATCGAACCGATGCATTTGAAGTTTGCGGAAGGGGTGAATTGCAGATGGCGGTGCTCATTGAAACCATGCGCCGTGAAGGGTATGAATTGATGGTTTCAAAACCTCAGGTGATTACGAAGAAGCAGGACCACGTAACCCTCGAGCCCATGGAAAGACTGTTTTTGGACATTCCCGAAGAGTTTGTCGGAAGAATCACGGAAAAGCTGTCCATCCGCAAGGGGAGGCTGGAGAGCCTTGTCAATAAAGGCAGCGGCCGGGTCAGCATGGAATTTCTGATTCCATCACGAGGCCTGATCGGTTTCCGCAGTCAGTTTTTAACGGATACCAAAGGAGGCGGCGTAATGAATTCGCTTTTGGAAGGATACGCACCATGGTCCGGTCCGATTCCGCAGCGTAGCACGGGGGTGCTTGTGGCCGACCGTGCCGGACGCGTCACAGGCTATGCGAGTTATGCAATGGAGGACCGTGGAGAAATGATTGTTGATGTAGGCACCGATGTTTATGCGGGGATGATCGTGGGCGAGCGTAACCGTAATCAGGATCTTAACGTCAACATTGTCAAGGAAAAGAAGCTGACCAACATGAGGGCCTCAACATCCGATGCCACCGTGATTCTAAGGCCGCCCAGGATTTTATCGCTGGATCAGGCGATCGAATTTATTGCTGAAGATGAACTGGTAGAAGTTACACCGCTCAATGTCCGCCTGCGCAAGATGGAACTTGATGCGACACGACGCCAGATGAAGGCCCGCAGAGATGATTCCTGATGGGTACCGGTCTTTGATATCACGTCAAAGCTCAAAGGGATTCTATGATTCAGCGAAACTGCATCTTCCTCCGCAAGGATGCAGATGATGGAAATTTCGGTTTGAAAAATTTGCGCCAATCAACCGTTACGGTATCGTAACAATTGATTGGCGCAGTATAAAATTGATTATTTCTTTGCTTTTTCTGCAGCCTGTCCAACTGCGTCGGCTGTTTTTTCCGCACCCTCTTTTACGGCCTCGCCGGTTTTCTTCACGGTATCTCTTGCTGCATCAACTGTCTTTTCTGCGCCTTCTTTCACAGCTTCTCCGGTTTTCTTGGCGGTATCTTTTGCCGCATCAACCGTTTTCTCTGCGCTTTCTTTGACGGCTTCGCCGGTTTTCTTCACGGTGTCTTTTGTTGCATCAACTGTTTTTTCCGCACTTTCTTTTACCGTTTCCACACCCTGGTCAATTTGTTTGCCTGCTTTTTCCATGGCCCCTTCTTCTTTCTGACAGCCTGAGACGGCGACAACAAGAACGAGGGCAAAGATGACGGGAACGATCCCCTTCAGGAATGTGGCGAGTGTTTTTTTCATAGTGACCTCCTCTTTGTATATGACATTTTGGATTTGAAATTTAGGATAAGCAGACCTTTCATGTCAAGGAGAAATGATCAGCGGTTGAGTTCATCGTGGATGGCCATGCCGATGGTTTCCATGGCATAGGGTTT
>CAYMYR010000028.1:0-35996 GCA_964394715.1 uncultured Smithella sp. | reverse complement strand
AATAAACGGAACGCATGACCACCTGGAGCAATTACAGTTACTGTCCAAAATACAGACAAATCTTTCGGACGATTTTTCCGCAAAAGGGAGCCTCGCTTCATGTATCGAAGCAGCCATTGCCCCTGCCAGCCCGGACCCATATCCATCGATTTTATATTCATGTTGACAAAACCTTGGCAAACCATTATTCTGTATCTGGTAATACCACCAGCCACAAGAGCAAAAGGAGAAAAAATGTTTGATCAACTTACAGAACCTCTCCGGACTGACAGCCTCAAAGATGTATTTGTTCTTCGTTTTGAAGAACTGATCCTTTCCGGAAAAATAAAAGTAGGGCAAAAACTGCCGTCAGAACGGGAGCTGGCCCTTCAGCTGTGCGTAAGCCGTCCGGTGGTTCATGAAGGCCTTGTTGAACTCGCGTCACGAGGGCTGGTTTCACTCAAACCGCGCATCGGCGCCACCGTTAATGATTACCGGAAAGAGGGGTCGATCTCCCTGCTGGCGTCGTTGATCCAGTATCAAAAAGGCAAACTGGAGCCTCAACTTCTGGAAAGTCTACTGGAGTTAAGAATGCTTCTGGAGCCGGCTTATGCCAGACTTGCGGCCCAAAACCGAACGGAAGAACAGGTACACGAATTTTACGAAATGATTAAAAAGGAAGAATCCGCCGGCAACCGGGACATTCAGAAGATCACAAACCTCGATTTTGAGTTTCACCTTCTCATTGCCATGGCGTCGGGCAACAGAGTTTATCCGCTCCTGTTAAATTCTTTCCGGCCGGTTTACACAAATCTTTCCGGCCAGTTTTTCAGGGACCCAGCGGTGACCGCCGCTGTCCACAAATATCACCGTAACACGGCCAGAGCGATAGAATCGGGGGACGGGAAAAAAGCGGCATCCGTTATGAAGGAGCTGCTGCGTCACGGAGAAACGCATCTACGTGCAATGATCGATCTGGATATGTAACGATTTTTGCTTCATCTTGTTTCAAAGGAGGCCTGCATGGAAACCGTTTTATCGTCCTCGTATAAACTCAAAGAACCCGCGGAATTATCAAGCCGTATCCGTTGGCTTCGGAATTATTACTTCCGGGGTACCGAACGGGCATGGAACAACGAATTCACCTGCTGGACCACCGGAACTCCCTGGGATATCATCTACAATGAAATGACTTTCTATATCGTGCCGGAAACCTACACGCTGCTGGGTACGCTGGGAGCGTCATACCGTCAGGCCGCGCGGCCCGTCGAGCTTCATCCGGACTTCTGGCGATGGCCGATCGTGGAAAGGCGCGCGTGGTTTGTGCGGGAAGTGATCGTAAACTACGTGCCCCGGGAAATCCTGCCCGGCGACCTGCTGGCCGGCGCCCGCTTCAATGTCCAGACCTCCATGTGTTTTACCGAAGAGGAAAGCAAGACCTGGGAGAAACTAGTAAAAGGCAAAAACGGCGCAAGAGCAAAAATGAAATGGTTTCATGACCACGGATACGGGAATGCAGGTGCCACAAGCGGCCATCTGATTCCCGGACATGAGCGCGCGCTGAAACTCGGCTGGAAGGGCATTCATGCGGAACTGATGTCTTTCTACAATGCACTGGATAAAAATGAGCAATCCGGCCCGAAGGGCACCCAGCTCAGGGCCATGATCACTGCATCAACCATGGCGCGCGATCTGGCTTTAAAATACAAAACATTGTGCGAAACCCTCGCGCAAAGCGAGCCGGACCCGCAGCGCAGAGCAGAGCTGCGAACCATGGCGGCGAACCTGAGTCGCGTTCCCTGGGAACCGGCAACAACATTCTGGGAGGCCTTACAGGCACTCTGGATCAACCACATGCTGGTCATGACGGACGAAAATTATCCCGGTGCGGGCGTTTCCTTCGGCCGGGTGGATCAGTACCTGTACCCCTACTATGAAAGATCCATCCACGACGGCATGGACCGGGAATGGGCCAAGGAAATCCTGAAATGCTTCTGGATTCACGCCAACACGGCATACGATGCCATGATCCGCAACGGCAACCAGGGAATCACCGCCGGTTTCGGACAGCTGATCACCCTGTCCGGTCTGGGGGCAAAGGGACTTGACATGACCAACGATCTGACTTACGTCATTCTGGAAGTGATCGACGAAATGTCGCCTATCCTGGAGCCCAAACCCAACGTGCGCCTGCACCAAAAAAGCCCCGACTCTCTGCTGGACAAAATCGTGGACATGATTGAATCCAGCCAGGGCGCGCCATTTTTGCTGAACTTTGACGAGCGCTCCATGGCGGGCATGATGCTGGAAGCACGTAAAGCCGGACTTACAGATCTGATTCACCCCAACAACGTTCATGAGTATGCGCCTGTCGGCTGCCTGGAAAACACAATGGTCGGCAATGACCGTTCCGGCACTGTGGACAACAACATCAATCTGCTCAAAGCCGTGGAACTGACGCTGACCGGCGGCAAAGACCTTCTGCCGTTTACCGATCCCATGATGGGGAAAACCGAACCCGTAAGGCCCGACGGCCCCCGCACGCCTGACGCATCATCCTTTAAAACCTGGGAAGACTTCTGGCGGGCCTACGAAATACAGACCCGTTACATTATTCAAAAATGCGTCGATCTCTACGAAATATCGGAATCCATCCGCGCCCGTTTCTATCCCACGCCTTATCTTTCCTGTCTTATCAAAGGCTGCGCGGAAAAGGCGAAGGACATCACACAGGGAGGGGCCGAGATCAGTTTTACGACACTGGAAGCTGTCACATATGCAACCACCGTGGATTCGCTTTTGGCCATCAAATATCTCGTCTTCGACCGGAAAGCCTGCACGATGCGGGAATTGACCGACGCCCTTACGGCCAACTGGCAGGGATACGAAGTTCTTCAGGCCATGGCTAAAAACCGTGCCCCCAAATATGGCTGTGATGACGATGAAGCAGACGGACTGGCCCGAAGGGTCATGCAGATGTGGTGCGATGAAACCTGGAAGCATACGACAAAATCCACGGGCCGCCGATTCCGGCCCGGCATGCTGAGCTGGAACTACTGGGCGGGCGACGGCTATGTCATGGCGGCCAGCGCCGACGGAAGAACAAAAGGTCAGTTCCTGTCCAACGCCATCTGTCCGTCGAATGGGGCAGACATCAAAGGCCCGACGTCAAACGCCAACTCGGTGGGGAAAGTACTGGGCGGCAAAGCGCAAAACGGCCAGGGGGACTGGCAGGACTATTTCAATGATCTTCCGAACGGAGCCAGCCATACCATTACCTTCAATCCATCCATTCTTCGCGACCCGACGCACAAGGAAAAGTTCAAGGCGTTTCTGAAAGGATATGCACACAACGGCGGGACAGCACTTCAGATCAACATGCTGGACCCCGGCATGCTCAAAGACGCACAGGCGCATCCGCAGGATTACCGGCATCTTTTAGTGCGCATTACCGGCTACAATGCCTACTTTACCACCGTGGGCAGAGAACTGCAAAATGAAGTGATTGAACGCGTCAGTCACAATAAATTTTAAGGCTTTTACAGATGACACACCCAAATACGCCAAAAGGGACCATCCTGGAAATCATCCGCATGTCCACGGAAGACGGACCCGGCATTCGAACGTCCATCTTCTTCAAGGGATGTCCGCTTGCCTGCAGTTGGTGCCACAACCCGGAAAGCATCAGCGTCAAACCTCAGATTCAGTGGATACAAAACAGGTGCATCGGCTGCGGCATCTGTGTGGACGCCTGTCCTGAAAAGGCGCTGGAGCAAATCCCCGAAGGCATCAGCATCAACCGCTCGATTTGCACAGGCTGCGGTTTATGTACGGAGGAATGCCCGACCACCGCCGTGGAACTTCTGGGCAAAAAATGGAGTGTTCCGGATCTTGCCTCCGAAGTTGTCAAAGATAGAGTCTTTTTTGAGCAGTCCGGGGGCGGCGTCACACTGTCTGGCGGAGAACCTACCATGCAGAAGGATTTCTGCCTGGACCTCCTGAAAGAATTGAGAGGCAGGGGCATTGCAACGGCTCTGGATACCTGCGGACAGGTATCCGAAAGCGTTCTTGCCCAACTGCTGTCTTATGTCGATGTCCTGCTGTATGATCTTAAAGAAATCGATTCGAAGAAGCACAAAACATTTACCGGCGCGGGCAATGAAAAAATTCTGGCCAACGCAGTATTTGCAGCTCGCTTTAAAAAGACACATCCTTATCCCAAAACACTCTGGCTACGCACACCGGTCATTCCGGGCACCACGGACAGGGCCGATAATATACGGGGTATCGGCAATTTTATCCGTGAAAACCTGGATGGCGCCGCTGACCGATGGGAGCTGTGCGCCTTTAACAACCTGTGCCGTGATAAATACACACGGCTGGCAATGGATTGGCCGTTTGCCGGCAGGGAACTTCCTGAACAATCCTTCATGGAGGAACTGACGCGGATCGCTCAAAACTGTGTACCGCAAATGCCTGTCTGCTGGAGCGGTTCAACGAAACTTCAGCAAAGCACCAACCAAAAACAGCCGGGCAGAAATAAAGACGCCGGAATCCCTTTATCCGGCTGCTGAAAATCGCCGAAAGGACAAACCGCATGACCCATAAAAAACTTTTTTCTCAATCGGACATGAAGGCTTTTGCGCCATCAGAAAAAGTGGGCATTATCGCCACGGTGACCCCGGAAGGGCTGCCGCATATTTCGCTTCTGACTTCGGTTATGGCGCCGGCACCTTCACAGCTGACCATCGGAGAATTCTGCAAGGGGATGAGCAAAGCCTACATGCGGCAAAACCCGAAAATCGGTTTTGCCATTCTGACGCTGGATAAGAAGATCTGGAGGGGGAAAGCCCTCTGGACACATTCAAAAAAAGAAGGCCCGGAATATGAAGTATACAATCAACAGCCCATGTTCCGCTACAATACTTATTTCGGCATAAACACCGTACATTACCTCGATCTGAAGGAAACCTCTACCGGAGAACCACTGCCCCTTTTGAATATCACCCTCTCAGCCATCCTTACCAGAATGGCGAAGGGGGCTGCCGCAAATATCAAGCCTCATGGAGCACTTTCCCATTTTGGCAAAGAATTGTTTAACAGGCTCGATTCCCTGAAATTTTTGTCTTTCATTGGCGAAGACGGTTATCCCGTTGTCATCCCGGTCATTCAGTGCCAGGCATCGGACGACAGCAGGCTGGCCTTTCATCCCGGGGCTTACTCATCAGAACTGAACAGGCTCAAACCAGGCACTCCGACTGCCGTTTTTGGTCTGACCATGCAAATGGAAGATGTTCTGGTGCGCGGAACTTTTAACGGCTACGAAAGGCGTCGGGGAATCAAACTGGGTACGATGGATATTGACTGGGTCTATAATTCCATGCCGCCCAATCACGGACAGATTTATCCACCCGTGCCGCTTACAGCGGTCATGCGTTTCTAATCCTACCGGTCAGGCCGATTATAAAACATTCCCTCCATGGCGATTTCAGAAACCTTCTTTCTCGGGGAAGGAAACTCACGCTCCTGCAGATAATCGGGCAGGTCTTCTTTTTTTCCGTGCCTGCCGATGGCGATCATGGCTTCCACCTGATAATCATCGGGTACCTGCAGTTCCTGTTTTGCCCGGTCATAGTCAAACCCCTGCATGCCGTGAACCACCAGATTCAGCAGAGACCCCTGCAGAGCCAGGCTCACCCATGCGGCACCCGCATCATAGGAATGCGTGCGGGCCGATTTCCCGGAATCGAAAGTGGTTTTAGAAATGACGACAATCAGCACAGCGGCGTCTTTCGCCCAGACCTGATTGCCCTGGGCCAGCAGGTTGAAAAAAACTTCCCATCGGGGCGTGCCGCGCCGTGCGTAAATAAAACGCCAGGGCTGATTGTTGTTGGAGGAAGGGGCCCAGTGTGCCGCTTCAAAGAGCGACATCAGCGTTGCGTCATCGATTTGCTCGCCGGACATGGCCCGGGGCGACCATCGATGAACAAAGATGTCATGTACGGGATTTTCCGGTTTTCTAAAATCTTGAATATTCATCAATCACCTCCGCTTTTTTGATGGTCTGTTTCATCAATATCCTTGACAGTTACGAGCGCTTTTGGGTCGGGGCGGTCACCTGAATGGGGCCATCACGGAAATCGTCAATGTTTCCGGGAAATTTTAATGATTTTTTCTTTTGCTGTCAAAAGATTTAAAATAATTGAGGCAGTGCTTGACATTCCGTTTTTAAAAATATATAAGACGCAACTTACTTGAACACCAGGCCAAACGACGTCCCCATCGTCTAGAGGCCTAGGACACGGGCCTTTCACGCCTGTAACTGGGGTTCGACTCCCCATGGGGACGCCAAAATATTAAATTAGTTTCAACAACATACAAAACACAACCCGACCAAAGAAAAGCCATTTCAGGAGTTGACGGCTCCCGAGACGGCTTTTTCGTTTAAGGCGATTGATCCCCCCCGATCAATCCGTAAAAATAAATGCGCGATCGGCGATCGCTCCCTACAAACCGCATACAATTCCGGCGTGTTCGACGAAGCCGCCCTACAACAATCACAAAGAACCATCGTATGTAGGGACTGCTCCCCGATCAATCCGCAAAATAAGCAAAACGTTGCGAAGGGCGATGCAACTCTTATGTAAAATATTCAAATTCGAAAAGTTATTCATTGATTTTCATAAACATTACGGTAAACTATAATTTAAAGTCAGATTTAGGTCGATATTTTTTTGCAGCTGTTAATATTTGTTTGCATCACTATTTTATTAAGGATGTTCTGTCATGATTATCGACTTAAGAACCGTTTTTCTTATTTATGTCCTCGCAAACGCTTTGTGCGTATTTGTGCTGACATCTTTATGGCTGCATAACCGGGAACGTTATCCGGGAATCACCCTGTGGCTTTTCGATTTCGTTTTGCAATTCATTGGTGTACTCCTGGTTCTCCTGCGGGGCTCCGTGCCGGATTTCGCATCTATCGTTTTGGCCAATACATTCATCATAGCAGGAACGGTAGCTCTTTACATCGGGCTGGAACGTTTTGCAGACAGGCAAAGCCGCCAGGTGCACAATTATGTAATGATAGGTGTCTTTATGATTGTGCATACCTATTTTACCTACGGTTATCCCAGCCTGGTATTGCGCAACATCAATCTATCTTCGGGTCTTCTTTTTATTTGCGTTCAGGCATCCTGGCTTATGTTAAGGCGGGTAGACCCGAAAATACGGCCCGCCGCGAGCGCAACCGGTATCGTATTGACCATATTTTGTCTGGTGAGTGTAGTTCGAATACCGATAAATCTAGCAAGATGGAAGGACACTTCCACTGCAAATCTGTTTCAATCCGGCACTTTCGATGCCATCTTTCTTATTACATACATGGTGTTGTTTATCGCGCTGACATTTGCTCTTTTTATCCTGGTCAACCGCCGGTTGTCGATTGAATTAGAAAACGAACTGGTTGAGCGTCAAAGGGCAGAGCAAAAAGAACGCCTCCTGCTTGATTCAACGGCAGAAGCGATCTACGGTATCGATATGAGCGGCAACTGTACTTTTGCCAATCAATCCTGCCTCAAAATACTCGGTTACAATTCAACAGAGGAACTGCTTGGCAAAAACATGCATGATCTAATACATCATTCCTATTCGGACGGAACCCCGATGCCCGTCGAAAAATGCCGCATTTACAGGGCATTTCGGGCAGGGGAAGGCGTTCACGTAGATGATGAGGTTCTCTGGAAGAAAGACGGCTCCAGCTTCCCTGTGGAATACTGGTCGTATCCACAGAAAGTGAATCATGAGGTTTCGGGTGCGGTTGTCACGTTTATTGATACTACAGAACGTAAATATATTGAGCAAAAACTCAAACGCAGCGAAGAAAAATATCGATCGATTCTGGATAATATTTTAGAGGGCTATTTTGAAACGAATTTAAAAGGCGATATTGTATTCGTCAACGATGCGGCCTGCAATCTTATGGGCTATGACAAAGAGACTTTATATAAGATTAATTATCGCCAGTTTTCCACTCCTGCCACAAAAAAGAGATTTCAGGAAACCTATGGAGAAGTTTTTCGAACCGGAATTCCAAGCAAGCTTAGCAATTATGAAATCATACGCGGTGACGGCACTATTCGTTTCAATGAATTGAGTGTGTCCTTATTGCGGGATTCAGCAGGAAATCCAAGCGGATTCCGGGCGGTTGCCAGAGATGTAACAGAAAAAAAGCAGGCTGAGGACCTTATCCGGATCCGGCTATCTTTATTGGAATTTGCTGCAAATCACCCGTTAGATGAACTGCTGCAAAAAACACTCGATGAGGTTGGAGTTCTGGTGAATAGCCCCATCGGTTTTTATCATTTTCTGGAAGAAGATCAAAACACTCTTTCCCTTCAGGCATGGTCAACGCGCACGCTCAACGAGTTTTGCAAAGCCGAAGGAAAAGGCATGCATTACGGAATCGATCAGGCAGGCGTCTGGGTGGATTGCGTCCGCGAGAGGAAAGCGGTGGTTCATAACGATTACAATTCATTGCCGTATCGTAAAGGACTTCCCGAAGGGCATGCCGCTGTTATTCGCGAGCTTGTTGTGCCGATAATGAGGGGCAAAAACATCGTGGCAATACTCGGTGTGGGCAACAAGCCAACAGAATACACTGAAAAGGATATAGAAATTATTTCCTATCTGGCGGATGTCGCATGGGAAATTGCTGAACGTAAAAAGGCAGAAGAAGAGCGCAATCAATATTCAATCGACCTGAAAGAACGAATGAAAGAGCTCAACTGTCTTTATTCCATCTCCGAAATCGTTCGCCGAGAAGATATTTCACAGGAAGAAATATTGAAACTCTGCCCTGATATTATCTCACAGGCATATCGATTACCCGAAATTACCGCCTGCTGCATTACCTGGGCCGAGCATGAATACAAAACGCAAAACTTCAGGAAGACCCAATGGTCGCAAAGTTTTGATATCATGGTTAACAATCAGCGGGCGGGTTCCATTGAAGTCTGTTGCATCGGGGGCAAGGATCAGGAATGTTACGATGACTTCTTTTTAGCCGAGGAGCGAAATCTCCTCAAAAACATTGCCGATCTTCTGGGCCGGTCTGCCGAACGCAAACAGGCGGAGGAGCAAATAAAACACTTGGCCACGCATGATCCGTTGACGGATTTGCCGACATTGAGATTGGTCGAAGATCGCTTGGCGATGGCCATGGAGATGGCAAAGAGGCACAAAAAAAAGACAGCTGTTCTGTTTATTGACCTGGATGGATTTAAGAATGTAAATGATACTCTGGGGCATGACGCCGGTGATTTGCTGCTTAAAACATTAGCTCAGCATTTCCTTATGTGTATCCGAAAAACAGATACAATTTCCCGTATAGGGGGGGATGAGTTTTTGCTTATTGCCGGTGAGCTGAAATCCTTTGATGATGCCGCAAAAGTTGCCCAAAAGGTATTAAAGCTGGTCTCCCGACCGGTTCAGTTAGAAGGGCAAAAGCTTTCTGTCTCCGCAAGCATTGGAATCGCTTTTTACCCGGACCACGGTGAGGACATCAAAGAACTCATCAAGCTTGCCGACGAAGCCATGTATCGCGCCAAAAATTCCGGCAAAAACGGATTTGCTTTTGCAAATGAATCAATAAAATAATATATGAGAACAAAGAAAGGCAAACCGCACAATGCAGTTTGCCTTTCTTTGTCCGGGGAAAATTATTGAGCCGGGGCTTCTTCTTTCTTCTTACGGGGCTTCTTCTGCGCCTCCCCTTCAGCCGGTTTCTTTTTAGTCTCTTTTTCGGCCGCCGGTTTCTTTTTAGTTTTAGCTTCTTTTTCCTGCGCTTCCTGTTCTTCTTTGGGTGCAAGTTTTTCAGCCAGTTTTTTCTCCTTGGCCTGCTTCATTGCCAGGACCTTTTCAGCATTTTTATCATACGCGGCAATACGAAGATTTGTTTCCCGGATCTGAGCCTGCAGTTTCTTCACCAGAGGATCACTTTTTGCTTTTTCTTTCGCGACGCCGAGATCTGCCAGTTTCGAAAGCCTCAGCTCCAGTTTCTTTTCCAACACCCGCCGTTGCTCGAGACGCGCTTCTTTGCTCTTTGATGACATTTTACCCTCCCCTGAAATATAAAAAATAATTGAATGTGACGGGAAAATAGCAGTATTTTTAACGGAAAGCCATAAAAATTTTCTAAAACAGCGTCATGCCTTGTCTATAATTGTCCTGATTTTTTCGGCGAGTTCTTCCATCCGGTAGGGTTTGGACATAAATGCCCGGCATCCCTGTTCCATGACCGCCGCAATCTGTCTGCTCATGATGTAACCGCTGGCCAGAATGACCTTCACTTTCGGGTTGATTGCCTTTAAAACCTGAAAAACATCGGCGCCGCTGAGCCCCGGCATAACCATATCCAGAATAACCAGTGCGATTTCATCTTTCTTGCTGTTATAAATATCAATTGCCTGCTGACCGTCCTGTGCAACAATTGCCCGGTAACCGAGTATTTCCAGCATATCCCGCGCGACATCAATAATAACCTGTTCATCATCAACCAGAAGGATTGTTTCATTTCCCGTGGAAAGACCATCGTCCGGACAATCCATAAGCTCCGTCGCCATATCTGCACCTCCATCGCAGGCCGTTTTGAGTCCGCCTTAAAACAGGCAATGAAACAACTGATATTTATGATCCATTTTTATACCGATATTCCATACATGTCAATCACTTAGTTTACCGGAACGGCTTTTTTTGAAACAGTCTTTCCTCTCCTCTTTTTCCAATCAGAGTTTTATTCTATCTTCGCCTTAACAGGGCAATGGTCTCAATATGCTCCGTTTGCGAAAACATATCGATGGGCCGAAGGCTTTCCAGGCAGTAGCCATGATCATGGAACTTTTTGATATCCCTGGCCTGCGTGGCCGGATCACAGGAAATGTAAACGATCTCCCGCAATTTTGACTTGGAAACAGCGGCGATGGTTTTGCCGCTCAAACCGGTGCGTGGAGGGTCAAAGATGATCAAATCCATGTTTTCGTTCGCACGTTCCATGTCAAAGAGAACATTCTCCACATCTCCACAGATGAAATCGGTGTTTCCTGTTTTCTGCCTTTTCGCATTTTCGCGCGCGTAGCGGACAGATTTTTCATTGATCTCCACACCGATCACGCGAAGGGCATAAGGCGCCAGAAAAATCGAAAAAAGACCTGAACCACAGCAGGCATCGATCACAGTATTTCTTTTTTCCTCGCCGATCAAACAGCAGACCTCTTCCACCATCCGGCCTGTCAGATGCAGGTTGGCCTGAAAAAAACCAGTGAACGGAACAAGAAACTCCCGGCCTTTTACCGTTCGCACAATGGCATCTTCAGAGGGATTTTGAGGACCTGACCAGAGGGTCATATCGCTGTCATCAAACGAGTCCCCTCCTTCTGCCCTTGTCTCCCGTATCTGATCATTGATGGTTTCATCCATGATCTCACATCGTTCAATATCCACCAGCCTTCCACCGGAGACATCCATAAAACCCAGCCGGATACCCGCGTCTGTTTTTGCTTTATGAAGCCTTGCTTTTCCACGGTATCTGTAACTCAAAGGTGACGGAATGATCTTGCTGACTTCGGGATTCGTGATTGCGCCGATTCTGGAAAAAACCTCCTTCACCTGCTGTTGTTTTACTTCCAGTTGACATTCATAATCGATATGCTGATAAGAACAGCCGCCACAAATACCATAATAGCGGCACAGCGGAAGGGTCCGTCTCCGGGAAGGTTCGATAATCCTGATGAGTCGGCCCCGGGCAAATTTTTTCTTCCTTTCAACAATTTCTATTTCTACAACATCTTCAGGGGCGGTAAAAGGCACAAAGACAACCAATCCCTCCGAGCGCCCTACACCGGAACCGCCAAAAGCAATGGATTGAATTTTTATAATAAAACGATTCTTCATTTGCATAAGCATCCTGTTTTTTGGAACTATCCTATATTCAACCTCAGGAGTCAACCGGACATAAGCATTTTACTTTACATCTCACATCATTATTGTTAATGAAGTCCTCACTAAAAATAGGGAAAAACACGATGTGTGTCGGGCAATTTTTAACAAACCTCCCCCATACGGGAGCAGACAGAAGATTTAACAGACAGGACAAACAAATTCTTTTTGATAAAATACAGATTTTCCGGGGACGGCAATGACAGAAAAAAGAAATTCCATCCTGTGCCCCAACTGCCGTAAGCTGATCAGCATGGATGAAACAGCCTGCCCCTATTGCGGGCTGGTTCGGCCCGGTCTGCATCAGACGGCGGGGAAACTGCAGAACATTCTGTTTGCTTTTGGGCCGATTAAGACCATTATTTATGTAAATGTCTTCTTTTTCGCGTTGTCGCTGCTGCTCTTTCCCGGAGGGATCCATCCGGGGGGAAGTCCCTTCAGTTTCCTGTCCCCTTCAGATCAGAGCCTTCTGCTTCTCGGTGCCACGGGCACGATTCCCGTCATTGAATACCATCGCCTCTGGAGCCTGCTGTCCGCCTCTTTTCTGCACGGCGGCATTCTGCACATTGTCTTTAACATGATGGCATTTTATCAGCTTGGGCCTTTTGTCCTTAGTGAATTCGGCCTGCACCGCTTTGTAAACATTTATATTCTGACCGGTATAGCCGGTTTTGCCGTTTCCGTGCTGGCAGGCGTACCATTTACGATCGGGGCGTCAGCCTCGATTTGCGGTCTGATCGGCGCAATTATTTATTTCGGGAAAAGCCGCGGCGGATCTTATGGAGAGGCCATCTATAAACAGGCGCTGGGATGGGTGGTTGGCCTGGTCATTTTCGGATTTCTCTTCAGCGGTATCAATAACTGGGCGCACGGCGGCGGACTCCTGTCCGGGCTGTTTCTCGCCTATCTGCTCGGTTACAACGACTTGAAACCGGAAAGCGCCTGGAGTAAAATTCTGGCTTACGCATGCGTTTTAATCACAGCAGGAGCGCTGATCTGGGCAGCCGGCTCTTCATTCTATTACAGATTCATGACGTAAACGTGCAGCATTCCGTATACGGAGGAGAAATAGCCCCCCGTTACGTAACTTATTGCAAGGAGGAAGTTCCATGAAAACAAAAATTTTTTTATTCCTGCTGATGACTATGCTCCTTTCCGGCTGTAATGCCGCCATGGTCATGAACGGCAAGGTCATGGGCATCAGTTCCGGGAAATTTATTTATCAGGATGGTTATCTGACAACCCATTATAAAGCGGACATCGAACCGGTCTGGCAGGCTTGCAATAAAGCCGTGACCGACCTCAAGGGCCGTGATATCCAAAAAGACCGCAAAATTGCCAGCGGCTCCATCAAAACCATCATTTCGGATGAAAAGGTCACCATCCTGATTGAATATATAGAAAAAGATTTAACGTCCGTTTCCGTTCTTACCGGTATTGTCGGCAACAACATGGCATCGCGGATCATTCAGGACCGGATCGCCGAAAATATTGTTAAATACTGATCAGGACTCCGCGGGGACACGGCCGGTTGATCCGTGGCCCTGCGGTCATGATTTTCTCATGAGCAATCCTTTCAGATAACGGCCCTCGTAATGGCCAAGTGCCAGCGGATGATCCGGCCCGGCTTCCATCCTTGCCAGCAACTGCACATCCGCCATTGCGTCACGTGCGGCTCCCTGAACAATTTTATAAAACAGGTCTTCCTCTATAAAGTTGGAGCAGGAAAACGTCGCCAGCATCCCTCCCCGGGACAGATGTTTCATGGCCTGCATGTTGATTTCCTTGTATCCGCGGGTAGCCTTCGGCACATCACGTTTTGTTTTTGCAAAAGCCGGTGGATCGAGAATAATCAGATCAAAGGAACCCCGCAGATTGTGCAAATATTCAAACATATCCGCCTCGATCACAGGATGATCCTGCGGTGAAAAACCGTTGATTTTCAAATGCTCCAAAGCCGCGGCGCATGCAGATTCTGAGCTATCCACGGAAATCACTTTTTTCGCCCCGCCCGCAGCAGCGTAAACTGAAAAGGCGCCCGTGTAGCAGAAACAGTTTAATACAGTCATTCCTCCTGCCAGCGCACCCAGCCTTTCACGATTGATGCGCTGATCGAGGAAAAAGCCTGTTTTCTGGCCTCCGATAAAATCCACTTCAAACAGATGGCCGTTTTCCATCACGCGCACACTACCCTTTTGACCGTTGCCGTAAAGAAATCCCTTCCGTTCTTTCAGACCCTCCATCGAGCGGGAACGACCGGCACTTTGTTCGTAAATTCTTGCCGGTTTGAGATGATCGATCAGGACATCGAGAACATTTTTCCTCTGCTTTTCCATGCCTGCCGTGGTAATGGAACAAGCCACCGTATCGTTATAGATATCCGCGATCAGGCCGGGGAAACCGTCGCCTTCTGCGTTAATCAACCGATACGCGCTGGTATTTGCATTGATGATTCTTTCACGCAATTGACGGGCGGCTAAAATCCGTTCCTCCCAGAAGGACGCGTCAATCACCCTGCCCGTCTCCCGGGTCAAGGCACGAAAGGCAATGTCCGTGCGACTGTTAAAAAAGCCCAGCGCCAGCCCCCGGCCTTCGGAATCTTTTGCCACAACCACGTCACCGTCACCCGGTTTTCCCTTCATTCCGGATATTGCACCGGAGAAAACCCAGGGATGACCTCTCCGAAGAGACACCTCCCTTCCGCGCTTCAATGTGATTTCAGGATACATTTCTACCTCTTTAAAATCAGTGAAAGCATAAAGTCTTCTGATAATTTCGTTCATTAGCTTTTCGTGCTTGAATTTGCAAGCCGGATTGTATTATGTGAATAGAAAGGAGAATACCCATGCACGCAGTCATCATGGCAGGAGGCAGAGGCACCCGTTTCTGGCCCAGAAGCCGGGAGAGAAAACCGAAACACCTGCTGGATATCGTCAGTAGCCGGACAATCATCCAGGAAACGGTCGACCGGATCAAACCCCTTATTGATCCCAAAAATATTCTGGTCGTGACAGGCCGGAAACATTCGAAAGAATTGATCAGGCAGCTCCCGGAAGTTCCGGCAAAAAACATTATCATTGAACCTGTCGGCAGAAACACCGCCGCCTGTATCGGCCTTGCCGCCCTGCACATTCAGAAAAAAGCAAAAGATGATATCATGGTGGTTCTGCCCTCCGATCATGCGATCGGCAACCCCAAAAAATACCGGGCCATAATTTCCGCGGCCGCCCGGGCCGCTGCAAGGGGAAATGCCCTGGTCACCATCGGGATTCAGCCCGACGGACCGCACACCGGATTCGGCTATCTGGAAGGAGGCGATTCCGCGGGAATCATCGCCGGCCAGAAAATCCTTCGGGTAAAATCGATCAGGGAAAAACCCGATGTCCGAAAGGCAAAGGTCTTTGTGAAAAGCGGAAATTTCTTCTGGAACAGCGGCATGTTCATCTGGAAAACCTCGGTGATCTTAAACGAGATAAAGTGTTACCTGCCGGATCTGCACACGGGCTTGATGACCATTAAAGAAGTGATGGGAAAACCGGCCGAAGCCAAAACCGTTGAAAAAATATACAATCGGCTGGCTTCGATTTCCATCGACTACGGTGTAATGGAAAAAGCGAAACATGTTTTTGTCCTGCCGGCCGAATTTGGATGGAGCGACGTGGGCAGTTGGGACGCTCTGTGGGACATCTCCGCAAAAGACGCCAATAGAAACGCTTCTTCAGGCGGTGGAGAGATCATTTTTGAGGACACGAAAGATTCTCTTGTCTGCGGCACAAATAAACTTGTTGCGCTGGTTGGGATGAAGGACGTCATTGTTGTGGATACAAAAGACGCTCTCCTGATCTGCAGAAAAGGAAGGTCCCAGGACGTCAAGAAAATCGTGGACCGGCTGGAAGCGAAAAAACTGAAAAAATATTTGTAGCAAACTGACTTTGGCTATTCTAAATATACGGGATTGCCGTCCAGCGGAAAAGTCCCTTCTTCCAGTTTGCGCACGATGATTTTCAGTGTGGTTTTTTCGTCATCAAAGGTAACGATCACAATATTCGGAAACTTGATCTGGTGGTTTTGCACGCCATCAATATTTTTAAGGATAGCCCCTACCCTTTTGCTTGCACCTCAGGAAAAACAGCCGGGAATTGTCAGCTGCACGATTCTTCTGGCTGCACCAGCCGGATTCGCGAATAATGCAAGAAAAATAAAAGCCAGGAAAAGACTGCCGATTTTTTTCATAAATGCACTCCGCATAATGATTTCTGATGAACTTCATTACGTCAAGTCACTCAAAGATGCAACGGCAAATTACAATTGACAGGATCCCGGTTATCTGGAATAAAAAACACCAAATAACCTTTCGAAAGAGCTCATGATGACTATTTCCCTGTCTTTCCCACTTATTCTGGCCTCCGCCTCTCCGCGTAGAAAAGAACTTCTGCGTTCCGTAGGGCTGAAATTCAAAATTATCGCGTCTGACATTGACGAATCTTATATCACCGGTGAAAGTCCGCAAAATCACGTTCGAAGGCTTTCACGCGCTAAAGCCGCAGCAGTCGCTAACCGGCATCAAAAGGCCCTGGTTCTGGGTGCCGACACCATTGTCGTGATTGATGACCTGATCCTGGGAAAACCAAAGAATAAAAAACAGGCACGTGAAATGATGCAAAGACTGAGTGACAGACGCCATACCGTCTTCACAGGATTTACGATCACCCGTGTTCTTTCCGGTTTATCTAAAACCAGGGTGGTACGTTCAGATGTCCGGTTTAAAAAAATCACTCCGGAAGAAATGAACTGGTATGCAAACAGCAGTGAACCCTACGACAAGGCGGGAGGCTATGCCGTTCAAGGATTAGGGGCGTATTTCATCAAAGCCATTCACGGCTCCTACACCAATGTCATCGGGCTTCCGCTTTGTGAAACGCTGGAAGAACTTCAAAAGATCAGTGCAGTCCAATTCAGGTAAACCATTATGGAAACAGATATCGTCTCCAATGTCATGGGCATCCGTCAGAGAATGGCCGCTGCGGCAGAGCGCTGCGGCCGCAATCATGAGGACATCAACCTCATGGCCGTCAGTAAAACGATCCCTCCCGAACGCGTCCATGAAGCCATAAAGGCGGGCATCACATGGTTTGGCGAAAATTACGTTCAGGAGGCACGGGAGAAAATCCCCGCCGTCGGGCAGAATGTTTCGTGGCACATGATCGGACATTTGCAAACCAACAAAGTGAAGTACGTTGTGCATCTCTTTGACTGGATTCATTCCGTTGACCGTATCGAACTGGCCAAGGAACTGGATAAAAGGGCGGCACAGAATCAGCGCACGCTGAAGGTCCTGCTCGAAGTCAACGTCAGCGGCGAAGTCTCCAAAAACGGCGTGGAACCCTCGCGGGTTCCGGAACTTGTCCGGCAGATCTCCTTGATGCCAAACCTGGACGTCCAGGGGCTGATGACGATGCCGCCTTTCTTTGAGAATCCCGAAGATGCCCGCCCCTACTTCATCGCACTGCGCGAACTGCGGGATAAAATCGCAAGCGAGAACATTCCCGGCATTCAGATGAAAGAGCTCTCCATGGGCATGACCGGTGATTTTGAAGTCGCCATCGAAGAAGGCGCCACCATCATCCGCGTCGGCCGGGCCATTTTCGGAGAGCGGCAATAACGGTGTTTCTCTTTTCCTGTCATCCGTTGAAACGGCCTTTGTTTTGATTGCTTCGTTCCGGTACTGTTCCGGCAAACCATCAAAGACCGGGAAAATACATCGTCAGCAATTGAAGGAGCCTGATGCCCACGACCATTCGCGACATTATTTCTCAGGCAACGGCGCAACTGGAAGGTGCGGGAATTCCGTCAGCCCGGCTGGACGCGGAAGTTCTGCTGGCTTTCTGCCTGAATTGCAATCGTCTGGAACTGATGAAAAATCCGGAAAGACTGCTAGATGATGACGAACGGATATCCTTTTGCGCATTTATCGTCAGAAGACTGCGACACGAGCCGGTGGCCTACATCACCGGGCGTAAGGATTTCTGGTCTTTTACACTGGAAGTCAGCAACGATGTGCTGATTCCGCGTCCCGACACAGAAGTCATCGTGGAAGAAGTGCTGGCGGTCCTGAACGCACAGCCCGTTGATCAGCCCCGCATCCTGGATATCGGAACGGGCAGCGGCGCAATCGCCCTGGCCCTGGCCGCGGAAATCCCCGGGGCACAGATCACCGCCACGGATATTTCAGACACGGCACTTGCCGTTGCAAAAAAAAACGCCCTTGCCCTGGGACTGGATCATTCCATTATCTTTCTTGAGGGAGATCTGTTTGCACCGGTCCGTGGAACCTTTGACCTGATTGTTTCCAATCCTCCCTATATCAGTGCCGGTGAATATGAAACACTCCCCGCAGGCGTGAAGGATTTTGAACCGCGCATGGCGTTGTTCGCGGGAAAATCAGGATTGGAATTTTACGAAAATCTGGTATATCAGGCAAAAGATTATCTGAAGGAAAAGGGCTGGCTTTTGCTCGAAATCGGAGATAAACAAAGCCGTGAGGTGCGAGCTCTTATGGAAAGGACTGAATTTTATGACTCTATCGATGTGCGTCCCGACTATGCCGGGCTATCACGTGTAATCAAAGGAAGGAGAAAATAATTGGATAAAATCGTTGTTCGCGGCGGCAAACCGCTCCATGGAAATGTGACCATCAGCGGTGCAAAAAATGCGGCCCTTCCGGTCCTGACGGCGGCACTTTTGACCGAAGAAACCTGCACATTTTCCAATATTCCAGATCTTGTTGATATCAAAACCACCTACAAGCTGTTAAAAAATATGGGTGTGGAGATAGAAGGCAACGGTACCGTACAAATCAGCGCTGAAAATATCACCAACAGCGAAGCACCCTATGATCTGGTCAAAACGATGCGAGCCTCGATCCTGGTTCTGGGACCGCTGGTTGCCCGCATGGGCAAAGCCCGGGTGTCTCTTCCGGGTGGCTGCGCCATCGGCGCCCGGCCGGTTAACCTGCATATCAAAGCCCTCCAGGACATGGGGGCTTCCGTGGAACTGCACGGCGGCTACATTGAAGCAAAGGCAGACAGGCTCAAAGGCGCGGATATTTATTTTGACCTGCCCACGGTTACCGGAACGGAAAATATCATGATGGCGGCGGTGCTGGCTGATGGCACCACGGTCCTAAACAATGCCGCACGCGAACCGGAAATTGTCAACCTGGCAGAGGTCCTCAGGGGCATGGGGGCCAAAATCAGCGGCGCGGGAACGGATGTCATCACGATCAACGGGGTTACGTCATTGAAAGCAGCCGAAGCATCCATTATCCCCGACCGGATCGAGGCCGGCACATTCATGATCGCCGCGGGAATCACCAATGGTGAAATCAACATCCTGGGATGCAATCCACAGCATCTGGAAGCCCTGATCAACAAGTTGCGGGACACCGGTATGACGATCACTCCTATCGATGGAGGACTGAAGGTTGCAGCCGGGCCCAAGATTCACAGCGTGGATGTGAAAACCATTCCCTACCCGGGTTTTCCCACAGACTTACAGGCGCAGATCATGGCATACATGGCCATCGGCAGCGGTCTTTCCGTCATTACGGAAACCGTTTTTGAAAACCGCTTCATGCATGTAAGCGAACTGATCCGCATGGGCGCGGACATCACAATCCAGGGCGGCAGCGCCATCGTCCGCGGGGTCCCGACTCTTTACGGAGCACAGATCATGGCTACGGATCTGCGCGCTTCCGCCTCGTTGATCCTGGCGGCCCTGATTGCTGAAGGAACGACGGAAATTTCCCGGATTTATCATATCGACCGCGGTTACGAGAACATTGAAAAGAAATTTTCCGCACTGGGTGCGGACATTCAAAGGGTGAAACAATAACATGAAAATCATCCGCGCAGACGCACCTGAATTTCGTGAGTATTTTCAACGGTTACGCCGCCGGGGCGGTTCTTTTTCCCCGGAGGTCATCTCCACGGTCGCCCGGATCGTCCACGACGTTTCCGTTGAGGGCGATGAAGCACTTTTTCGCTACACCAAACAGTTTGAAGGACATGATCTTACTGCAGAAGCAGTCGAAGTCACCGAAGAGGAAAAGCAGGAAGCTCTGGATAGGGTAAAACCTGAAGACATGGAAGTCATCGGGCTTGCTTCACGCCGAATTGAAGAATACCACCGCCACCAGTTTGTCCAGGGATGGTCGATGGTTGATCAAGAAGGCGCGGAGATGGGACAGCTTGTGTTGCCCCTGCAGCGGGCAGGCATCTATGCGCCCGGCGGCAAGGCCTTTTATCCTTCAACCCTGCTCATGGCGGCAATTCCGGCACGTCTTGCTGGCGTCAGGGAGATCATCCTGGTCAGCCCGGCAAAAGGCGGTCAATTAAATCCTCTGATTGCTGCGTCAGCGGAAGTCGCGGGTGTAGATCGCATTTTCAAGATCGGCGGTGCACAGGCAATAGCCGCCCTTGCTTACGGCACACAAACCGTCCCGCGTGTGGATAAAATTGTGGGCCCCGGAAATGCTTATGTTGCCGCAGCGAAAAAACTGGTTTTCGGACAGGTTGCCATCGACATGATCGCCGGCCCCAGCGAAGTGATCATTATTGCCGACGAAACCGCTAATCCCGCTTTTGTGGCGGCGGATATGCTGGCACAAGCCGAACATGATGAAATGGCGGCAGCCGTTCTGCTCACACCCTGCACGGATTTGGCGGACGCCGTGGCCACGGAAATGAAGAAACAGCTCCATACACTGCCCAAGAAAGAAATTATTCAAAAATCTCTTTTGCAATGCGGATCTATCATCATTACATCCGATGTCTTCCAGGCCGTAGAATTGGCCAATTTATTCGCGCCGGAGCATCTTGAGCTGATGGTGGAAAATCCCAAGGGAAGTTTAGGACATGTGCGCAACGCAGGTTCCGTCTTTTTGGGATCCTATACGCCGGAAGCCCTGGGCGACTATATTGCCGGCACAAACCACATCCTGCCGACAGAAGGGACAGCGCGGTTTTCCTCACCCCTTGGCGTGTATGATTTTTACAAGCGAATGAGCGTGCTTTCTTTTCCCAGGGAGGCGTTTGAAAAGCTGTCCGGGGCAACAAGCCATTTTGCCCGGATGGAAGGTCTCGACGCACACGCAGGCTCCGTGGACATCCGCATGAAACACCACAAGAAGCGGTAATCAAATCAAAATCTTCCCTGCCATACCGCCTGCACCCAAACAAAAGGGCCCAAAGAGGGCCCTTGAAAAATTTTTTTCCTGCAAAGATTCCGCCTGGTCAAACCCCATTAAACATAGAAACGGCCGGATTCAATGATGGGAGGATCATCATGATCAATTGCGTAAATGATGTCCTTGTTCATTTCTTCTTTGATAGCGGCGACAATCGCTCTTCTCTTGTTCTGCAGCTTGGCAAAATTAAGGACCTCATCCATCAGCTGATCAATATGGCAGGCCTTGGTGATGATGTGATGGTCCTCGCATTCCTGCGCGGTAAGACGTTTTCCTGTCAGGACCATTTCGTCGAGCTTATAGCGAGGAATGGCCTTGCTCATGGCGGTCATCATGCCCGGGAGAAACGGGATGCCCAGGTCGACTTCCGGAAAACACATGAAGCCCCGGTCCGAACGCATGAAACGAAAGTCAAAATAGCAGCACATAATTGCACCGCCGGCAAATGCGTGACCCGTAATGGCCGCAATCGTGGGCATCGGATACAATGTGATTTTCCTGAAAAGCGCCATCATGGTTTCAATGAATTTCTTGGCTGTGGCCGCATCGTTTTTCTGCATGATCGGCATCAGCCATTCCAGATCGATTCCGTTGCTGAATATTTTTTCATGCGCTCCTCGCACGACCAGCACATTGGCATCGGTCTGTTTTTCGACATGATCCAGCACGTCAATAAATTTTTGCAGAAAATCGAGATTTAAACGGTTTTCCCCTTCATTCAACGTAACAACGGCCACCTGGCCTTCCATCTTCATTTCAACTGGCATAATTTTTCTTCTTTCTATGTATTATATTAACTGTTCAAGACAGTCTGCATGACTTCCATTGTCCATCAACCGGATGGACTTTTTATCCTTTTCATAAAATAATTTCAATACTATTTTGAAACATCCTTTTAATTCGCGAACCTTCATCACTGTTTTTCCAGGGCCATTCTTGCTTCCTCACGGGTTTGAAAGATGTGCGGCGCCATTTGCCTGCTTTTGAGCTCATCACCCAGTTTCATACGCAGGAAAGCGCTGGTCGTATACCGGGTCACATCACTGTAGAATTCAGACACCACATATTTGACCATATTGATGTAATCGTCTTCCAGTTCCGGAACAATGGAAAAGTTATCGTAATTGACAATGGTTTTAACCCGTTTTCCCAACGGCCGGCAAATTTCGGTCACCCGCGAGCGGATCGCTTCGATATCTTCGCGCGTACGAACATTCAACCCTTCGAAATTGACATAGAAAATATTGGTTGACGGATCGAAGGTAAGTCTCTGGTTGATGGGTATGCTCAAAAGGTCATCTTTGAGTCCCATGGGAACCGGTTTGAATATCCTTTCATCCATCAGACGCAGGTTTTTGATGATCGGTTGAAACTCCATTTGCGCCAAAATGTCTTTTCCCAGGTCAACACCCGGCGCAATTTCGATCAACTCAACCCCATCAGAAGACAGAGTAAAAACACACCGTTCTGTAACATAAAAAACCTGCTGGCTGCCCTTCTGCGCAGTTTTACCGCTGAAGGTGATCTGCTCCACGTCCCGGACAATTTTTTTCACGCTTCCCTCATTGACGATTTTCAGCATGGCGTCTTCCACCGCGAATCGGGACCCCCCTGCCGTAAATGTCCCGGCAAAAATAATTTTCTTGGCGTTTTGGGTGATATCAATAAAGCCGCCGCAGCCGGCCAGTTTTGGCCCGAACCGGCTGACATTCACGTTGCCGTGCGAATCCATCTGCGCCAGTCCCAGACAGGCCAGATCCAGTCCCCCGCCATCATAAAAATCAAACTGAGCATGCATGTCTATCAGACAATCCATATTGGTGGCCGTACCGAAGTCCAGGCCACCGGAGGGGATTCCGCCGATGGAGCCCGCTTCGGCCGTCAGCGTCAGGTAATCAAAAATGCCTTCCTCGTTTGCAACGTTGGCCACCCCTTCCGGCATGCCAATACCCAGGTTCACCACCATGTTCGGCTGAAGTTCAAAAGCAACACGCCGGGCAATGATCTTGCGTTCATCCATCGGCAGAGACTCGATCGTGGCCGTCGGCACTTTAAATTCGCAGCTGTATGCAGGATTGTAATAAGATCCGTAGGTCTGCCAGTGGTTTTCAGGTTTGGCAACCACAACGCAATCCACGAGGATGCCGGGAATCTTAACATGCCGGGCGTTTAAAGCACCGCGTTCAGCGATTCTTTCCACCTGCACGATGACAAAGCCCCCGGAATTTTTTGCCGCCATGGCCAACTGCAATACTTCCAGGGTAAAGGCTTCCTTTTCCATGGTAATATTACCGTCCATATCCGCCGTCGTACCGCGCAGCAGCGCAACATGGATGGGCAGCGTCTTGTAGGCCAGATATTCCCTGCCATCAAAAACAATCAATTCGACCAAATCTTCTGTTGTAACGGAATTGACTTTCCCGCCCTGGCCGCGGGGATCGACAAAGGTTCCCAGGCCCACATGGGTGATGGTTCGCGGAGCGTGCCCGGCGATATCACGATATAGATGCGTAATAACGCCCTGTGGAAAATTGTAGGCTTCAATTTTTCCATCCAGCGCCAGGCGCTGAAGTTTGGGAACCAGTCCCCAGTGGCCGGCGATCACTCTCCGGAGCAGGCCTTCATGGGCCAGATGGTTGATGCCTTTATCCTTGCTGTCTCCAATACCGGCGGCAAAAATCAGGGTGAGATTCTGCGGTTCACCCGTATCCAGAAAACGCCTTTCCAGGCCAGTCAGCAGTTCTTCAGGCGCCAGCCCTCCGATAAATCCATCGATAGATACCGTATCGCCGTCGCGGATCACCCGCATGGCTTCGTCAACGGATACGATTTTGCCGCGCTTCATGCCGGCCCGGATGTCTGCGATGACCGGGCTGACAAGGCCTTTACCGTTCATGTTTTTCCTCCAGGAAAATGCGTTAAATGGTCATTGTGCCGCCATCGACATAAATAGTATCGCCCGTAATATAATCCGCCGCGCCCGATGCCAGAAACAGAACAGCCCCGACAACATCTTCCGGTTCGGCGATCCTCCCCTTGGGGATGGCCTGACAAATCAGCTTTTCGACATCGGGGCTGGACCAGATGGGCTTGCTGAAATCAGTGCGGGTAAATCCGGGAGCAACGGCGTTTACATTGATGCCAAACGGCGCCCATTCGCGAGCCATGCAGCGTGTCAGGTGCTTCAGTGCCGCTTTGCTGCAGCCGTAGGCGGCCATTCCCGATTCGGCTTTTTCCGCCCCGACAGTCGTGATGTTGATGATCCTCCCATATTTTTGCTCGATCATCCGCCGCGCCACCAGGCGGCTCAAAAGCCAGACGGCCTTGACGTTGGTATTGAAACACTTGTCCCACCCGTCCTCGCGAAGATCGAGCAGTCCGCGCAGGAAACTTCTGGCTGCATTATTCACCAGAATATCGACCCGGCCGAATTCCTTAACGGCGGCATCGACCAGATTTTCCAACTGCTCATGGACCGTAAGATCCGTCGCAACGGACAGGGCCTTGCCTCCCTTGTTACGAATTTCATCGGCAACGACATCGATTTCTGCCTTCGTACGGCTGCACAGAACAACATTGGCGCCCGATTCAGCCAGTCCAATAGCGATCACCCGTCCGATTCCCCTGCCGGCGCCTGTAACAATCGCCGTTTTACCCGATAAATCAAAAACATTGGCCATAACGTTCACCCTCCTGTTTTTTTATAAAGATTGCATGAATATTACGAATTACCTGCCGGAACTTTGGCAATTTGCATTAATTTATAAGCTTTTCATAAACAGTTTGCAAGCAATGAAAAAAACCTGCCAACCACTTGTAAAAATGGATTATTTCTTGACATTGGCCGGACTTGTTTTTATATTCGCCACGTCAGCAAGGTTTTTATCAACAAGGTTGTATCATCAAATCACCCGCAAGGAGAAAATATGGCTGCACCATTAGTGATCGCGATGTCCCAGGGAAAAGAAATTGTCTTATTACCGAACATGGCCAATCGCCATGGATTGATTACCGGCGCAACAGGCACGGGGAAAACCGTAACCCTGCAAAAAATGGCTGAATCGTTCTGTTCTATCGGAGTTCCGATCTTCATGGCTGATGTGAAGGGAGACCTCTCAGGCATCGGGGCGGCAGGTGTTGCTTCCGAAAAATTACTCAAAAGGCTGGAATCCATCGGGATCAAGGATTTTCAGCCGCGCGCCAACACGGCCGTGTTCTGGGATGTTTACGGGGAAAAGGGACACCCGTTACGCGCGACCGTTTCCGACATGGGTCCGCTGCTGCTGGCAAGGCTGCTCAACCTAAATGAAACCCAATCCGGCGTATTGACGCTGGTCTTTAAAATTGCAGATGACAACGGCCTGCTTTTACTGGACCTGAAGGACCTGCGGGCGATGATTCAGTTCGTGGGAGACAACGCCAAACAATTCACCACCGAATACGGTAATATTTCCGCGGCCTCCATTGGTGCAATTCAACGCGGACTTTTAACCATCGAAGAGCAGGGCGGCGATAAATTTTTCGGCGAGCCGATGCTGGATATCGCAGACCTGATGCAGACAGACGGCGAAGGACGCGGCGTGGTCAATGTCCTGGCCGCCGATAAGCTCTATAACAATCCCAAACTATATTCCACTTTCCTGCTGTGGATGCTGTCGGAACTTTTTGAACAACTGCCCGAGGTGGGTGACGTAGAAAAACCCAAACTGGTATTTTTCTTTGATGAGGCCCATCTGCTGTTTAATGACGCGCCAGCCGCCCTGCTTGAAAAAATTGAACAGGTGGTGCGGTTGATCCGCTCCAAAGGCGTCGGTGTTTATTTTGTCACACAAAATCCCCTGGATATTCCCGAAACCGTTCTGGGCCAATTGGGAAACCGCGTGCAGCATGCCCTGAGAGCCTTCACACCCCGCGACCAGAAAGCGGTCAAGACGGCGGCTGACACCATGCGGCCGAATCCCGCATTCAACACGGCGGACGCCATTACAGAACTGGGCGTCGGTGAAGCGCTGATTTCTTTTCTGGATGAAAAAGGCCGTCCCGCCCAGGTGGAAAGATCTTTTGTTATTGCGCCCGCCTCGAGGCTGGGTGTCTTGAGCGATGAAGAAAGATCATCCGCCATTAAAAAATCCCTCATCTACGGGCATTATGAAAAAACACTGGACCGGGAATCTGCCTACGAAAAGCTGCGCGCTTCCGTGCAAACCGCGCCGACACCTTCTCAGCCGGTTGAACAGGCACGCACGCAAGAAACGACCGCCAAGGGTGGCGGATCAACAGGAGGCGCGATCAGCGATCTCCTGTTCGGCCGTACCGGTCCTCGCGGCGGGAAAACAGATGGTCTGGTCCAGGCCGCGGCAAAAAGCGTGGCCCGGTCGATCGGTTCATCCGTCGGAAGGCAAATCATTCGGGGCGTCCTGGGTTCTCTTCTGGGGAAAGGCAAATAAGAATGGTGCGGGATACTTTGCAATACGCATAGTTGTTTTAATCAAAAGGCAACGACAACTGAATTCGTGTCGAAAAACAAAGACGACAGGCCTTTTTTTGAAAAGATCTTGCCCGGCAGGCATCCAGATCGATAAAGTAGCCGAACTTTTCGCACCAGACATTATCTCTGCAGGTTTTCTGCACGGATACAGGCACAACCCGAGCTGTGATCTTACGATGATCTGTATTTTTCATAAAAAAGGCTGAATTTTGCGTTTGCCAGCAGCGTACCCCTGAAATCAGAAAGCAAGATACCGTATGCTCCTCATTTGGGGCATGGATCCTCTCAGGCATCTATGTGACCTGTTCAGGTTACTTTTTTGCAGCTTTCTTTTTTGCTGCGGATTTTTTTACAGCTGCTTTCTTTGAAGCGGGTTTTTTCACGGCCGGCTTCGCCTTTTTTACAGCTGCTTTTTTCTTTGGCGCGGCAACCGTTTTTTTCGGCGGTTTTGCCTTTTTCACGGCCGCTTTTTTCTTCGGCGCGGCAGCCGCTTTTTTCGGCGGTTTCGGACCTTTGTTTTCCATCGGTTCTTCACAGCAGATCAGCTCGGCAATCGCGCATCCGCAGTCTTCATCCACAATGACAGAAAGTCCGCATACTTCACAAGCCAGAACATCACCCGGTCTTACTCTTGACATTGACACTCCCTCCTTGTTGATGGATTTCAACTTCCGCCCTTATGTTACCCATATATTTTTAATATTAGTTCAAATTAATATTTCTTTCAAGCATTGATTGACTTTTTAGGCATTTTTTGTAAATCACGCAAACCTTGTCGAAAATGTCCTGAACTCTGTATCCGTTAAAACACGTCCGCCAAATCAACGCACGGCTTGACTTTACCCGTTGCTTTGATATGCTTTTTACAGGGGACTCCTCTGCATGATTCAAAAACTGAAAACCATTTTAAGGGTTACACCTGTCAGAATCACCTTTTTTGTGATTCTGGTTGCATTGTTTTTATTTTTGTCTGATTTTCAGTTTTTTCGCCTTATGGAACTCAAAACGCTGGATTTACGCATGGTGTCGCGCGGCCCGCTTGTTCCTGGACACGAAACCGCCATTGCGGCCATTGACGAAAAAAGCATCTCCGAACTGGGACGCTGGCCCTGGCCAAGGTCAACAATTGCTCGGTTGGTGGATCTGCTGAAAAAGGGAGGTGCAAAAGCAATCGGCTTTGATATTGTCTTCTCAGAACCGGACCAAGGTACATACCTCAAAACCATCGACGCGCTGACCGCTGAAATGAAAAAGAGCGGCGTGACGGATTCAAATGTCCTGAATTTGCTGCAAAGACAGAGAACTTCGGCGGACACGGACACAGTCCTTGCCACCGCCATTCAACAAGCAGGGAATATCACCCTCGGATATTTTTTTCATTTTTCGCTTAGCGAAAATCAAAAGGAACTGGCGCATATCACAAAGCACCGAACGGAAGATCATGTCGCGCGAATCGAAAATTCACGCTATTCCATGATCAATAGCTCATCAGGCAAACCCAATGATGGTTATCTGCCACGTGCTTTCGCGCCGGAGACCAACATTTCAATCCTTACTTCCGCTGCGCAAAACAGCGGTTTTTTCAATACTCTGCCGGACAGTGACGGGTCCAATCGATGGGCGCCTCTGGTTGTCACTTTAGGAGAGAACTATTATTCCTCGCTGCCTGTTTCCATGATTTGCTCCTATCTGGATTTTCCGGTTCTTTCCCTGAACCTGGAAAGTTACGGCGCAAACAGCATCGGCATCGGCGAAAAAACAATCCCGACAAATGAGTCAGGACAACTGCTGATTAACTATCTGGGGCCACCCCGGACATTCCCCCATTATTCTGTGGCTGACATCCTTTCCGGGAAAATTCCGCCGGATACTTTTCGCGATAAAATCGTTCTGGTGGGCGCAACAGCCGTGGGCATCTATGACCTGCGTGTAACGCCGTTCTCCTCCACCTTTCCGGGTGTGGAAATTCATGCCACGGTGATTGACAACATTCTGCATGAAAACTTCCTCACGCATTCTTCCTTCGTTCGCATGATTGATGTCGGCGCGATCATTCTTTTTGGTTTGATCATGGGTCTTCCGGTAAGCCGCCTGCGGCCGATATCCGGAATGGCCACAGCTCTGCTGATCATCGCCGTTTTTATTGCCATGAACTTTCTGGCTTTCTTCCGGTTCAATGTCTGGTTGAATCTTGTTTATCCACTGATCACCATGATGATGATTTATCTGGGCATTACCATCTACCACTATTTTAAAGAAGAGCAGGAAAAGAAGAAAATCCGCGGCGCGTTTCAATACTACCTGACTTCTTCGGTCATCAATGAAATGCTCAAAAACCCGGGTAAGCTCAAACTCGGTGGAGACAGGAGAAACCTGACCGTTTTATTTTCAGATATCCGGGGCTTCACAACCATTTCTGAAAAAATGACACCGGAGGAGCTGATCATGCTGCTCAACGAATACCTCACGGCAATGACCAACCAGGTCTTCTACTACGACGGACTGCTTGACAAATATATGGGGGACGCGATCATGGCTGTGTTCGGCGCACCACTGGACCAGCCGGATCACGCCCGACGGGCCTGCCTTACCGCACTGGCCATGATGCGGGAGTTGCGTCGGCTGCAGAACAAGTGGAAAGCAGAGGGACGACCCATTTTTGATATCGGAATCGGCATCAACTCCGGAGAGATGGTCGTAGGCAATATGGGTTCAGCCATGCGTTTTGACTATACCGTCATGGGCGACATGGTCAACCTTGGGTCGCGTCTGGAAGGCGCCAACAAGGAATACGGAACCAACATCATCATCAGTGAGTTCACATACAACCATGTGAAAGACACCATCTGCTGCCGCGAAATTGACAGCGTGCGCGTCAAAGGCAAAACCAGGCCCGTCAGAATTTTTGAACTGCTGGGGGAAAAGAAGGATGAACCGGGTTATCAAAACCTGATCGAAGTCTTCGACACTGGGCTGACGCTGTACCGGGAGGGAAAATGGGACGACGCAATTGCCGCATTCCAGGATGCTTGCAAAATAAAGCATGACGATTTTGTATCGACAATGTATATTGAAAGATGTAAAAATTTGAAACAGCATCCTCCCGCGCTCCCCTGGGATGGTGTGTTTGTGATGACAAGAAAATGACATTGAAAAACGAGCAGAAATACCGCAGCTGGGTGGAAGTGGACCTTGACAATTTTACCGCCAATCTCCGGGAAATTAAACGGCTGATCGGCGGCACGGTCGATTTCATGCAGACCGTCAAGGCTGACGCATATGGTCACGGGGCCATTGAGATTTCCCATGCCGCCCTGCGCGAAGGCGCCCGGATGCTCGGCGTGGCAAATGCCGATGAAGGCATTCAGCTTCGGATCAGCGGCATTGAAGCGCCCATTGTCATTCTGGGGCCGTCCACCCTACCCGAAATTCCCGATGTCATCAAATACAACCTCACGCCGTCCGTTTCCGATAAGGCCTTTGTCGGTGCCCTTGAAGAGCAGCTCGAAAGATCCTCCCGGACATTGTGCGTACACGTGGAAGTCGATACAGGTATGGGGCGCGGTGGAACCATGCACTCCGAGGCCATGGATTTGATCGGGCACATCAGGACAATGCGCCATCTTACACTGGAAGGCATTTTCAGTCATTTTGCATCCAGCGAAACCGTGACGGCATTCAACGATCAGCAGTGGCTGTTGTTTTCAGGACTGCTGGCCGGACTACGGCAGGCGGGTATCAGCATTCCTGTAACGCACATGGATAACAGCGGCGCCATTCTGAATTACCCTGATCTGAAGCTGCAGATGGCACGGCCGGGAATCATGACCTACGGTATCTACCCTTCAAGTGAAACGCAGAGCAAGGCTGTTCTCAAACCGGTGATGTCCTTTAAGACCACCATTGTTCTCATCAAAGAATTCCCAGGGGGATATGGCATCGGATACAACAGAACCTACGTCACCGGACACAGAACACGGGTAGCGACTATCCCGGTGGGTTACGGCGACGGATATCCCTTTGTTCTGTCCAATCGGGGCGAAGCCCTGATTCGCGGCCGTCGCGCGCCGATCATCGGCCGGGTATCCATGGATATGTGCACGCTGGATGTCACCCATATCCCCGATTGTTCTGTGGGTGACGAGGTGGTCCTGCTGGGCAGGCAGCAGAATGAATACATCAGCGCCAATGAAATCGCCGACAAAGCACAAACGATCAGTTATGAAATTCTTTGCGCGCTGGGAAAGCGCGCACCGCGTGTTTTTCTGCACAAGGGACATACCGACGCCGTGGAACCCAGGCTCAGAAGAATTTTTGTGCCGGGCGAAGAAAAATCGATCGCGCGCATTGACAACATCATTCGTCACTGCTTTCAAACCCGCACACGCAGCGAAGAAATTGGCGATGCCATATACTACGAGATGTTTGAAACCCTGTTCGGCAATGAAGACCGACAGCTCGAACTTCGTTCCTGCTTCCGCTACAACATTACGATCTCCCAGCTGCCGGAAGCCGTTGAACAAAGGCGCCGGGCAGATGCTTATTTCCAGTTGAGAACGCATGTGGAATACAAAAAAACCATCCGCAGCGACACCTTCATGATCGGATGCGCGTCAGACCGGGACCAGCTGGACGCACTGATCGAAGATGAACATTGCGAATACCGGTGGATCCTTGGCGGCAGCGACCTGGTGATTGAGCGTGATTTTACGGTGGAAAAAATGCGCATCGACGGGGAGGATATTCCCATCATTGACGCAAAGAAAACCAATCGCGGATATGAAGTCTGGTTCGGCAGCGAAAAACTCAAGCCGAAAATCAACAGGGAAGTGAAAATTGAAATTGAAATACTCACCAAAAAAGCCAAAGGCAACCGGACGTTCCCTGTTTACCTTCTGTATCCGACACGCGGCCTTGAAATTAAATTCCATTACGAAAACGCAAATCTCAGGAATGTCCGGACCGAAAGCTTCTTTGCGGGGCGTCACCCGCAGGCAGCCGTTTCCGCAAAGCGCGGCAAATCCATTGAAATTCAACTTTCCAATGAAGAATGGGTATTCCCGACAAGCGGTGTCATTTTCATCTGGGACGTATAGGGGAGTGAACCGGAGGAAAAGCGATGGCAAAGGAAGTCATGACTAAAGCGCAGCTTATGGAGAAACTGCAGGAGGCGCAAAGGGAAATCAAGAGCCTGCATTCACAGGCCCGGAAATATAAAAGGATTGAGGAAAAGCTGACGCACTCGGAGCAGTTTTACCGAACGCTGTTTGAGAATTCCGGAACGGCAACTATCGTCATCGAAAAAGACACAACCATCTCCATGATGAACAATGATTTTTCCAATTTCACAGGGTACACCCGTAATGAGATCCTTAACCATTCCTGGACCCTGTATGTGGCTGAAGATGACGTTGATCGTCTGTTATTCTATCACAGAATAAGGCGTGAGGATCCAACCTCGGCGCCCAGAAATTATGAATTCAAAATCCGGAACAAGGACGGCAATCATCTGCACGTTTACATGACCATTGCCATCATTCCCGGGACATCACAAAGTATCGCCTCGATGGTGGACATGACGGCGATCAAGAAACTGGAAAAGGAGGTTCTTGACATATCGGAACGGGAACGCCAGAAGATCGGATACGAACTTCATGACGATCTCGGACAGCACCTGATCGGCATTGACGTGATGACCAAAGTCCTGCGGGACAGGCTCACACCGATTTCTGATGAAAACGCCCGTTATGCGGGCGAGATCAACCATCTTGTCAGGGAAGCCATTGACAAGACGCGTCGGCTGGCCCGGGGACTTTGTCCCGTCCATCTCACCTCCCTGGGCCTTGAGGCCTCGCTGGAAAATCTTGCCGCTTCGACATCATCCATTTTTAACATCACCTGCCTCTTCCGCTGCCCCCGGCATATTCCCATCCACGACAATACTCTGGCGACCCACCTTTATTATATCGCGAAGGAATCCGTTCACAATGCAATCGAGCACGGCAAATCCTCCAAAATCGTCATGGAGCTTTTGAACAACAGCGGCAGCGTCTCCCTGTCGATTCTTGACAACGGCAGCGGAATTAAGGACATCACCAGAGCCACCGGCATCGGATTGCGAATCATGCATTATCGGGCCCGCATGATCGGGGCAATACTGCGCATTGAATCGGAACCGGATGGCGGGACCCTGGTCACCTGCACCTTCAATTTAAGGAAGGACTGAAGAAAATGGCCGCAAGCAAAACAACCTCAACCGGCAAACACAGAATTCTCATTGTCGATGATCATCCCGTCTTCAGGCATGGTCTTGCCCAGCTCATCAATCAGGAAAACGATCTGTTCGTCTGCGGGGAAGCCGAAGATTATCAAAGCGCTCTAAAGGCCGTCAACGACCTGAAACCGGACATGATCATTGTGGATATCACTCTCAAGGACACGAGCGGCATTGATCTCATCAAGGAAATTCACAAAATCCGCAGGGATCTAGCCATGCTGGTCATCTCCATGCACGATGAATCCCTTTACGCCGAACGTGCCCTTCGCGCCGGCGCCAGGGGTTACATCATGAAACAGGAGGCTTCCGAATCGGTTGTCCGGGCAATCCGCGAGGTCCGGCAGGGAAGCATCTACACGAGCAAAAAAATGACGGACCAGATCTTTTCCCGCTTCATCGAGGGTAATAAAAAACTCGCCGAATCGCCACTCCATTCCCTGACAGACCGGGAGATTGAAGTTTTCCAACTCATCGGAGAGGGACTCAGCATCAGCGAAATCGGTACCCGGCTCCATCTCAGCGTAAAAACCATTGGCACCTACCGGGAACGGATCAAGGATAAACTGAACCTCAAAACCAGCACCGAGCTTCTTCGTTACGCCATCAATTGGGTTGAGAACGAGAAATTATCCGACACATCCTCCTGACCCCCTCTTTTTTGTCGGTCATCGGCTTACTTTTTTTTCATCCATTCAAGCACAGACAAAACAGCTTCCTACGGATTGTTTCCGATCCCGCTTTAGACGATCATGCTTTCCAGAGAAAACTGCAACCAAAGGAGGGCAATATGAAGGGGAAATCTTTGAATGGAAGTCGTTACGGGTTTCAACTGACCATTAAAGAACTGCTTAACGGACCAAGGCTTTGCGCACAAAACCAGGAAATTGTTTACCGGGACAGGATTCGCTATACTTACAAGGATCTGTTTGATCGGATCAACCGGCTGGGAAGCGCACTTACGGGAATTGGCGTCAGAAAGGGAAACACAGTCGCTGTCTTCGACTATGACTCCCACCGCTATCTGGAATGTTTCTTTGCCGTTCCCATGATGGGAGCCGTGCTGTTCACAGTCAACTGGCGCCTGTCTCCTGACCAGATCGAATATACCATCAATCACGCGGAAGCGGACGTCATCCTCATCCATACTGATTTCCTTCCCCTGCTCGCTTCCATCCGGGCAAAACTTACATCCGTTAAGAAAATCATTCTGCTTTCGGACCATGAGACATTACCCAAAACAGATTTGACCATCGATGGCGAATACGAAGCGATCCTGGGCGCGGCGTCAGACAACTTTGATTTTCCTGATCTTGATGAAGATACCAAAGCCACTACATTCTATACAACCGGCACAACGGGCCTTCCGAAAGGCGTTTACTTCTCTCATCGCCAGATTGTACTCCACACCATGAGCGTCTGCATCGGTGTCAGCGGGCATGACAGTCCGCTCAGATTCTCTACTTCAGATGTCTATATGCCGATCACCCCCATGTTTCATGTCCATGCCTGGGGGTTTCCCTTCATCGCCACCATGATGGGTATCAAACAGGTTTATCCCGGCAAGTACGAACCGGAAATGCTGATGAAGCTCATCGTCGGCGAAAAAGTCACCTATTCCCACTGCGTTCCCACGATCCTGCAGATGATTGTGTCCAGTCCCGTTGCCAAAAAAGTGGATCTTTCCAACTGGAAGGTGATCATCGGCGGGGCCCGTCTTTCCAAGGGGCTGGCCATGGCAGGCATCGATCTGGGGATCCAAATTATGACAGGGTATGGCATGTCGGAAACCTGTCCGGTCATCAGTGTATCCAACCTGAAACCCTCCATGAAAAATTATGACAACGAACAGAAAGGCGATATTGCCATCAAGACAGGAATGCCTGTTACTCTTGTCGATGTGCGTATCGCTTCTTCCGACGGTAATTTCCTTCCCAATGACGGTCAGGCCACGGGCGAAATTGTTGTTCGTGCTCCCTGGTTCACCAAAGGCTACTACAAAGATCGGGAAAAGACGGAAGAACTATGGCAAGGCGGCTGGCTCCATACGGGTGATGTGGGGTATATGGATCACGAAGGGTACATTCAGATCACGGACAGGCTCAAGGATGTCATTAAAACCGGCGGTGAATGGGTCTCATCCCTTGACCTGGAAAATGCCATCAGTCTCCACGGCGCGGTGCAGGAGGCGGCAGCCGTCGGCATTCCCGATCCCAAATGGGGAGAAAGGCCCATGATGCTCGTTGTTCTGACCCCTCCGTTCCGCGGTGACGGCATCACACCGGAGGTCCTGAGAAAACACATGAAGGAATGCGCCGATCAGGGGAAGATCCCCCGATATGCCATTCCTGAAAGGTATATTATTACGGAAAATATCCCCAAAACCAGCGTCGGGAAAACCGACAAAAAAGTCATCCGGACTCTGTATGCCAGTGTATAAACGGACAAATCCAACTTTTGCCCGTCTGTAGCCCCGGGCACATGAGCGGGCCGGCCAACGGCCCGCTCACCTCCCTGATTCATCCTGCATTCATAAACAACAGAATTTTCCCATCCTTCGGATAAGACATGGAGTTTCATCAACCTCCTAAATATTCTTGAGCGTAATGGCCAGTCATGATAATAAAGACGCCAATTCAGGGAAGGTCCTGCTTAAAATTGAAAATTGCAACCTATAATGTCAATTCCATACGTTCCCGTCTGCATATTGTTCTGCCATGGCTGAAAAACAACATGCCGGACATTTTCTGCATGCAGGAAACAAAAGTCGAGGATACGAAATTCCCTGCCGCCGAATTTGAAGCACTGGGCTATTTTGTCATTTTTCGCGGCGACAAACAGTATAACGGCGTGGCCATCGCCTCCCGGACCAAACCCTGCAAAGTTGTTTTCGGTCTTCATGATGAACCGAAGGACCCAGACCGCCTGATTCATGCGGAATTTGATGATCTGATTGTTTTAAACGCATATGTGCCCCAGGGACAGGAGGTTGACAAACCGCAGTTTGCCTACAA
>CAYMYR010000027.1:0-36201 GCA_964394715.1 uncultured Smithella sp. | reverse complement strand
CGAAATGACACATTGTAACAAAAATTTCTCACGGAGTTTATCGTAAGCACAGACGAAGGAGTCGAAACGCCTGACCTGCAAGGTTATGAAACAAAGGAAATTATGCAAAGCTCTCCATTTACCCGCCTGAAAAAGCTGATTGAACATCATGCCGACGATATTATGATTGCTGATTACCACCGGCTTTTGAAGCCGCTTCAGGCCTCGACCGGCGGCGTTTCAGGGGACCGTTTTCCTTCGAATAATGCCCTGGCAAGAATGCAGAATAAATTTGATGATTCGCGCCGCCGGGTGGAGAACCGGAAACGAAGCATTCCCCTCTTTGACTTCCCTTCCGAACTGCCCATCACAGCCAGGCAGAAACTCATCATCGAAACCATCCGGGATCATCCGGTTGTCGTCATTACCGGTGAAACGGGATCGGGCAAAACAACGCAAATTCCCAAGATGTGTCTGGCGGCGGGACTTGGCAGACGCGGGATGATCGGGCTGACACAGCCCCGTCGGATTGCCGCTATCAGCATTGCCTCGCGCATCGCTTCCGAACTCGGGCAGTCCTGCGGGGAAGCCGTAGCCTACAAAATCCGCTTTGAAGAAAAGACGTCCGCCGAACCGCTGATCAAGGTCATGACCGACGGCATCCTGCTTGCCGAAACGGTACAGGACAGGGACCTGCTTGCCTACGACACGATCATTGTGGACGAAGCGCACGAGCGCAGTCTCAATATCGATTTCATTCTGGGATATCTGCAGACCATGCTTGCCAAAAGAAGAGACCTGAAGCTGATCATCACTTCCGCTACGATTGACACGGCAAAATTTGCCGCCGCATTTAGCAATGCGCCGGTCATTGAAGTTTCCGGCCGTATGTACCCGGTTGAGGTACGCTACCGGCCGATTGATCCCGCCAAGGAAGAAACGGGTGAAACGACTTACGTTGATGAGGCCGTGGCCTGTGTTGAGTCTCTGCAGCAGGAACGGCGTTTTGAGGACATCCTGATTTTCATGCCGACCGAACAGGACATCCGCGAAACCTGTGGACGCCTGTCCAAACGTTGTTCGGGGCTGATCCTGCCCCTTTTTGCAAGGCTATCGGCCGGAAACCAGAAACTTGTCTTTCAACCGGCAAGTCTGCAGAAAATCATCGTGGCCACCAATATCGCGGAAACATCCCTGACGATTCCAGGCATCAAATATGTGATTGACGCGGGTCTTGCCCGTATCCTGGAATATCATCCCCGCAGCCAGACAACCGGCTTGCCGGTGAAACCGATTTCCCGCAGCAGCGCCGACCAGCGGAAAGGCCGTTGCGGACGGGTCCAGGACGGCATCTGTATCCGCCTCTACTCGCGTGAAGATTTTGCCGAAAGGCCCCTGTATTCAACGCCGGAAATTCTGCGCTCGAACCTGGCCGGCGTGATTCTGCGCATGCTGTCACTGAATCTGGGGGATGTCACTTCCTTTCCTTTCATTGACCGGCCCCATCCGAAAAACATCCGCGACGGCATTGAAACCCTCCGAGACCTGGGAGCGCTCACCCGCGACGAAGGCGAAGCACAGGCCCATCACTACACACTGACTCCGATCGGCCGTACCATGGCTCTGTTTCCACTCGATCCGCGAATATCGAGGATGATTATCGAAGCGAAGAAAGAAGGCTGCATCAACGAGATTGCTGTTGTGGCGGCAGCCCTGAGCATTCAGGACCCCCGCGAGCGTCCCTATGACAAGATTGACCAGGCGGCGGTGGCGCACGCGCAATTCCAACACCCTGAATCCGATTTTCTCACCTACCTGCAGATATGGAACCGCTATTCCGATTCGATCGAAAAAATGGAGTCGCAAAACAGGCTGCGCAAATTCTGCCGCGATCATTTTCTTTCCTACAGGCGGATGACGGAATGGCGTGATATTTATCACCAGATCCTGGAAATCGTCAGCGGAAGAAATATCCCGCGTAAACGCGGAAAAACGGTGAAGATCGAAATTGACCAGGCAGTTGCCGACAGGATTCACCGCTGTATCCTCAGCGGTTATCTTTCCAACATTGCGCAAAAAAAAGAAAAAAACATGTACACGGCAGCCAAAAGCCGCGAGGTGATGCTGTATCCCGGATCCGGGCTTTTCAACCGCGGCGGCCCCTGGATAGTCGCCTCGGAAATCAGCCTCACCTCCAGGGTTTTCGCCCGTAACGCGGCCAACATCAAAACCGAGTGGCTGGAGGAGCTGGGACAGGAACACTGCCGCTATACTTACTGGTCTGCCCACTGGGAAAAGAACCGCGGTCAGGTTGTGGCCCTGGAAAAAGTGATTTTATTCGGCCTGACCATCATCGAGCAGCGAACGATCGCCTACGAACGGATCAATCCTGATGAGGCAAAAAGGATCTTCATCCGGGAGGCCCTGGTGACGGGAGAAGTTGCGCAAAAATTTCCTTTTCTCACGCACAATCTGTCTTTATGGGAAAAGGCAAAAACCATGGAGGATAAGCTCAGGAAACGCGGAATTGCCATTGACGAGGAAACAATGGCCCGGCTTTATGAGGAGAGACTGCCGGTAATTTCGGACATCCGCTCCCTGCAGAAGCTGATCAAAGACAAAGGAGGCGATGATTTCCTGCGCTTTCGTGAAGAAGACTTCATCGCGCAGGATCCTGATCCCGGGGAGCTCAACCAATTCCCCGATCAGATCAAAATCGGAGGCGCGGCGCTGACCTGCCGCTACCGTTTTGAACCGGGCCGCGCGGAAGACGGGGTTACCGTCTCGGTCCCCATGGGGCTGGTGTCCAGGGCCGCTTCGGAAAATATTGAAAGGCACCTGCCGTCTCTTCTGCAGGAAAAAGTCGCGCACCTACTGAAAACCCTGCCAAAAAATGTCAGGCAGAAACTGCCGCCCCCGGTTCAGGTGGCAAAAGTCTTCTCTGAACGGTCCGCGGCTGATGAAAACTCTCTGTCGCTTCAGTTAAGCAGATTTTTGTTAAATGACTTTAAGATTATGGTGCCGGCCGATTCATGGGCACTGGATAAAATGCCGTCTCATTTGAATATCCGCTACACGGTAACAGACGACCGGGGTCACGAGATTAAAACCGGATGCGATATCGGCAAACTGCAGAAAGAAATTGCGGATCGGGTCCAGCAAACCTCGCTGGATACTTACCGCCGGCAATGGGAAAGAGACGCCCTCACCGGATGGAATTTCGGCACACTTCCGGAAAACATTGAACTTGCGGGAAAACATGGCGTAACGGGCTATGCCTACCCCGCCCTGCAGGTTACAGATGGCGTCGTGAATCTCCGCCTCTTCGCCCATCCGGCAGAAGCAGCGGCCAGTCACATCGAGGGAGTTTCGGCACTTTACGACATTTTATTTGCAGAGAAACTGAAGCAGCTCAAAAAATATATCGCCCTTGGCGTCGAGTTGAAAACGTGGGCGATGAATATCGGAAACCCGAAGCAGATCGAAGAATCCATCATGAAACGCGTTCGGAAAGAACTGTTTTGCCGCTTCTGGCGCAGCACCGAAGAGTTTCAAAAGCACGCTGATGTGATCAGCACACAAATTCTGCCCTGCGGACAGCGGATCGTGGTTTCCATCACACCGGTTCTTAAAAGCGCTGCCGATACCTGCGATGCGCTTCAGCGTCTGATGCAAAAAAACCGGACAAACGCCCCTGTTCTGAAGTTTTTGAAGGAAACGCGGGCCGAAATGCAGACTCTTCTTCCCGTCCATTTCCCGGAACTTTATGCCAATGACCACCTTGCCAATATTCCCCGCTACCTGAAAGCCCTGTCGATCAGGGCCGAGCGCGGCAGTCTAAATCTGGCGGCGACGGAAGCTAAGCTCAAAGATGTGGCCGTTTATGTCGATCAACTCAAGGAAATCCGAAATGGCCTGACGGTAGAATCTTCTGCAGAAAAGAAAAACAGAATCGAAGAACTTCACTGGATGATCGAGGAATACAAGGTTTCGCTCTTTGCCCAGGAACTCAAAACCCCCTACCCCGTCTCCCCCAAAAGGCTCCGCCAACTGACGGATGAGATCAACAACATTATTTATTGATTCGCCCGGCAGGTTTCGCGGCATAGGGGTTCGGGCACTGCTGGATGGCGGCTTCAAATCCGCGTATGGATTTGATGATGGTTGTGTCATCCACGCAGAAGGCGATCCGGAAATAGCCGGGGCAGCCGAACCCGCTGCCGGGAACAACAAGAATATTGTGCTTCAGGAGCATCCCGACAAATTCCACATCATCGGGAATCGGACTTTTCACAAACAGATAAAACGCCCCCTGCGGTTTGATAAATTGATAACCGGCCCGGGCCAGCCCGTCGCAGAGCAGGTCGCGTTTTTTCTGATAGATCTTCACATCCACGGTAATATGCTGAAGATTGGCTACAATCCGCTGCATGAGCGCCGGCGCGTTGACAAACCCCATAATCCGCGTGCACAGGATCAGCGCTGTGACCAGGTCATCGGCCTCATGAATCTTCGGATTTACCGCGATATAGCCAATGCGCTCTCCCGGCAATGACAGTGTCTTGGAATAGGAATACGCGATGATGCTGTCATCATATGCCTTGAGCAGGGAGGGCAGAGCGATCCTGTCAAAGAGGATTTCCGCGTACGCCTCGTCCGAAATCAGGTAAATGGGTTTTTTGAGCTTTTTCTCCTTTTCTTTCAACAGGCGAACAAGATCCGTGATATTCTTTTTGCTGTATACCCGGCCGGTCGGATTGTTGGGCGAATTGAGGATAACGGCTTTCGTATTCCGGTTGACGGCTTTGGCAAGCGCTTCCATATCCAGGGAAAAATCGGGTTTTGTCGGCACATACTTCACAACACCGTTGTAGTTTTCAATGTAGAAAGGATACTCCACAAAGAAAGGCTTGAAAATGATGACTTCGTCGCCCGGATCCAGAAGCGACTTTAAAATCACGTTTAGTGCTCCCCCCGCCCCGCAGGACATCACCACGTGATCGGCGCCTATTTTCACCCCGGTCGTCGCGCTGATTTTTTTTGCCACCGCCTGACGCGTTTCCGGATAGCCCGCGTTTGGCGTATAGCCATGCTTGAGGAAAATCTCCTGGTCGGCAACTTTGATCAGTTCCCTCTTGAACTCGCACGGGTGATCCACATTGGGATTTCCCAGGCTGAAATCATACACATTGTCCTTGCCGTGCTTTTGTTTCAGGACATTTCCTTCCTCGAACATTTTGCGGATCATGGAAGAATGCGAAATGGATGCTTTTATTTTTTTTGATATGCTCATGGCATAATCTCCCGGCCAAAGGACTGAAGGCCGCAATCCTTCCGGCCTTAAAAGTTTTCTTTCAGATACCTGGAAATCTCTCCAAAGTCATGAAACGGCCGATAATTTGCTGTCCCCTCTTCTTCGCATGTCTGCAACAGCACGTCTTTGGCGAAAACCAGGTCGGCGCATCTTGACGGACAGATATCGGAATGCCCATCGCCGATGTAGATGATTTTTTCATACATCAGGCGGTGGTCGTTTAATATTTTATTCTTGCAGGTTCCACAGCGGCCGCATAATTCATTGGCCTGCGGAAAACAAAACGTCAGGGAATCGTTGCGGCGGAACTCAACCGTATTGGAAAAAAACTCGATTTCACCCAGACGGTTCTTTTCCATAATTGCGCGGATGTAAAAATCAAGCCCGTCGGAAACGATCTTCACATCCATGCCTTTTTTCTTCGCCAGTCGATAAAATCTCGCAAAAAAGGGATCAATTCTGGAATGTTTCAAAACGTATGCAAGGAGGCAATCCGAACTCACTGTCATCAGCGGGGCGATCTTTCGATATGCCTCGCGCGACCCGAAACAGTTCTTTACAGATTCACGATCAAAATCATCCCCGCTTTTTCGCATAAACCGGTTTAAAACTTCACTGCCCACATCCACGGGGCAGATGGTTCCGTCAAAATCGCTGATGAACAGCGCTTTCTTCTGTTTAAAGAGCATGATTCCTGCGGCTTCCTGCAGCCGGTTTTTCGTTTAATGTTTGCGCCTCATTAACACGTAAACACCCAGCAGCACAAGGATGACGGGAAGAATATACTGAGAATACTTATACAGGTCGAATCCATAGAACTCGATAAATAAAAAGATGATACCGACCGTGGCGATAAACCAGCCCTCAATGGCCTTGAATCTGTAGATCAGCGTGCTGATACCAATGATAATCAGCAGAACAGGCCATGTCTGGCCAAAACTGTAACTGGTCGTCTTGCTGATGAAGATTAAAACACCCAAAGTAATCAGAATAAGTCCACCGGTAAGAATGTTTCGCTTTTCAGTTGGCATAAATCTCTCCTTCAATCATTAATTTTATTTGTTGGCGAATGCGAAAATCCGCCATTATCGTCATTTTTCCGCTAATTTCATAAACGGCTTAAACAGGTCGATCGGGATCGGGAAAACGGTTGTCGAATTGTTTTCCGAGGCGATCTGGTTTAGCGTCTGTAAATAACGCAGCTGCAGCGACATGGGCTGTGTTTCCATGAGGGCCGCCGCCTCGATCAGTTTCTGGGCTGCCTGGAATTCGCCTTCCGCGTTGATCACCTTCGCCCTTCTTTCTCTTTCCGCTTCCGCCTGCTTGGCCATTGCCCGCTTCATTTCCTCGGGCAAATCGATGTGTTTGACTTCCACCAGGGACACTTTAATGCCCCAGGGGTCGGTGCTGCGATCCAGGATTTCCTGGATATTCAGATTGATTTTTTCACGCTCCGAAAGGATTTCATCCAATTCCACCTGTCCACAGACGCTTCGAAGCGTCGTCTGCGCCAGCTGCGAAGTGGCAAAAAGATAATTTTCGACGTTTACCACGGCGGCATTGGCGTCCAGAACCCTGAAATAAACGACCGCATTGACTTTGATCGATACGTTGTCCTTGGTAATGACATCCTGGGGGGGCACATCCATCGTAATGGTACGCATGTCGATTCTGACAATTTTATCGATGCCCGGAATAATAATGATCAGGCCCGGCCCTTTGAGGTTGCGAATTCTGCCCAGCCGAAACAAAACCGCGCGTTCGTATTCATTGAGCACCTTGATCGCCGATGCCAGAAACATAACCACCAATACGACAATGACCAGCAGGGGTAAAGGTAAAGTTCCCATCATCACTCCTCCTTGATATCAATTATTTTTTTCTTTTTTTATTTCTTCAACGGTCAGTTTCAGGCCGGACACAGCCCGGATTTTAACTTTTGCACCCCGCGGAATAAACTGATCACTCTGCGCCGTCCAGTACTCTCCCTGGAAGAACACCTTGCCTTCACCGTTAATGTCCGTTACGGCTTCTCCCTGCGCCTCGATCATTGATTCCGTTCCTGAATAATGTTTCCTCATCTGCGCCTTGATAGCAAGCCAGATAACCACAATAAAAAAACCGGAGGCGACCAGGACCGCGGGAATCAAGACTTGTAAAGACAATCTCAGCGCAGGCTCCGGTGTTTCAAAAAGAAGGAAGGACCCCAGCGCCAGCGATATCACCCCGCCGACTGTCAACATGCCATGGCTCATAATCTTGATCTCCGCGATAAATAAAATAATACTGAACACGATCAGCAATATGCCCGTGTAGTTCACCGGCAGCGTGGAGAGGCCGAAAAACGCCAGTAAAAGCGATATGCCGCCAATTACACCGGGCAAGATTGCACCTGGCGTGGAAAACTCGAAATACAGGCCCGCAAGGCCGATCAGCAGGAGAAGATAAGCGATATTGGGATTGGAAATCGCCGACAGAATCCCCTGACGCGTCCCCATCTTTTTACTTTGCGTCACGGCATTGGCAGCAGATATTTTTCTTGTTTTACCGGAAACAGTGACTTCCCTCTGATCAATCGCTGTGAGCAATTTCTCAATATCCGGGGCCACAATGTCAATAACTTTCAGTTTCAGGGCTTCGTCCGCTGTAATGGATTCGCTTTTGCGCACGGCTTTTTCGACCCATTCCTCGCTCCGCCCGCGGATTTTGGCAATGCTGCGCGCATAAGCCGCCGCATCATTTTCCACTTTCTTGGACATGTTCTTGTCCATCTCGGCCGGGCCGCCGATTCCAATGGCCACGGGATGAGCGGCCCCGATGTTGGTGCCGGGCGCCATGGCGGCAATATGGGCGGCCTGCGCAATGATCACACCTGCAGAAGCGGCGCGGGCGCCCGACGGGTAAACATAAACAATGACCGGCAGCGGTGCATTCAGAATGCTTTTGGCGATATCCCGCATGGCCGTGTCAAGCCCCCCGGGCGTGTCCATTAAAATAATCAGGCCTTCCGCACCTGCCTGCTTCGCATCTTCCAGGCGCTCGGCCACATATTTTGCCGAAGGGGCAGTGATGACGCCATCGAGGTTCATAATATGAAATACAGGTTTCTGACCCTGCGCATGGGCAGCGCTGACCGCCGCTACAAAAACCAGCAGCGCTGTGAGGAATATTTTTTTTAACATGATGGCACCTGTTATCGATCTCATGAGGCTCTGCCGGGGTCTATTTCCTTCATGATCATCTGGACATCCTCCCATACCTGCTTTTTGGCAGGAGGATTCCGTAAAAGATATGCCGGATGATAGGTCGGCATCAGCTTAATCCCCTCATACATATGAAAACGGCCGCGCAACGCGGTAATCGGAGTTTCCGTCTGCAGTAACGTTTTTGCGGCGAAAGACCCCAGGGCACAGATCACCTGTGGAGCAATCAGCCGCAACTGCTGCCTCAAAAAAGGTTCACACAACCGAATTTCTTCCGGCAGAGGGTTTCGGTTCCCGGGTGGACGGCATTTGAGGATATTGCAGATGTAAACATCTTGTCGCTCCAGCCCCATTGCCTTGATAATATTGGTCAGAAGCTGACCCGCCCGCCCCACGAAAGGCAGGCCCTGCTCGTCTTCATCCGCACCCGGCGCTTCTCCCACAAAAACAATCCTTGCTGACGGGTTGCCGTCTCCAAAGACCACATTTTTTCTTTTTCCGGACAATGAGCAACGCTCACAGCTTAACACCTCACGCGCCAGCACATCCAGTTGCCCGGCTGGATTGCCGGCCTCCACCTGGTGATTCTTTCTTTTCACCTCCGGTTTTCTCCAGTCAATATCAACATAAAGATTCTCCGCGTTCAGAACCTGCCCTTTCACGGACTTCACCAGAGACAGCATTTCTTCTCTTATCTGATCCGATATTTCAGGGGTCAGGGTTTTGGTCATGGTTTCACGCGAAGGCCTTTCTTTTTGCTCAACAGTTTGACATGATCCAGAATCTTGTGCGCGGCGTCTATCTTGGTCATTTTCTCCAGGACAATCGTTTTCCCGTTGCGGTCAATAATGGTGATGATGTTGGTGTCCGTTTCGAAACCCGCTCCCTCTTCCCGCAGACTGTTGGCCACAATCATGTCCATGTTCTTTTTGAGAAGCTTCTGCCGCGCGTTGGCAAGCAGGTCCTGCGTTTCCATGGCAAAGCCCACCAGAATGCCTTTCCTTTTTTTTGCGCCGATGGCGGCGATAATGTCCGGATTGCGTGTCAGTTCGATTCCGGGGATGCCCCTGTCCTTTTTTATTTTTTCCCGAGCCTCTGCTTTCGGCCGGTAATCCGCCACGGCCGCAGCCTTGATGATCACCGTCGCCTTCTCATAATGTTCCATGACCGCGCGGTACATTTCCAGCGCCGTGCGCACGTAAATGATTTGATCCGCCTCGGGGGCAGGAAGTTTCGTCGGCCCGCTGACCAGCGTAACTTTTGCTCCGCGCTGATGCGCCGCCCGGGCAATCGCGTATCCCATTTTCCCCGACGAACGGTTCGTGATGAAGCGCACCGGATCCAGCGGCTCTTCCGTGGGACCGGCTGTGACCAGGACCCTTTCACCGGCGAAATCTTTTGGTGTTAAAAGGAACTCCATCGCCTGAAGAATTTCAGAAATTTCCGGAAGACGGCCCGAGCCGGATGTTTTACAGGCAAGTTCGCCCACACCGCTGTCCATCACCATGTAGCCCATCTTTTTCAGTTTGAGAATATTATCCTGAACAATGGGATTGGCCAGCATTTTGTCATTCATGGCCGGACAGATCAACGTTGGTTTATTTTGCGCCATCACGGTTGTGGTCAGAAGATCATCGGCAATACCGGAGGCTATTTTCCCGATCACGTTTCCGGTGGCCGGCGCTATGACGAAGGCATCGGCAAAATCCGCCAGTGCGATATGGGCCATGTCATACTGGTCTGTCGGGGCAAACATGTCTGTATAAACCGGCCCCTGTGAAAGGGTCTGCATCGTCAGCGGCGTTATAAATTCCATCGCGCTCTTCGTCATGATGACACGCACCTGCGCGCCGGCTTTGATGAAAGCACGGGTTAGTTCCGCCGCTTTATATGCGGCAATTCCGCCGGTGATTCCCAGAACAATTTTTTTATTTTCAAGCATGAGGTTATCACTTCATTATTTTTTTGGAATATAACAGTGTTTCTCAACAAGATCAAGGCATAAAGTCTTTTTGGCATCTACGAATACACCGGCAAATATTTCTTCCCGATTCAATACGTTGTTCGTTTCTCCACCTGCTGATCTGCATGGTTTCGGAAATGATAAAATGATATTTTACTTGCAAAGAGCGTGGAAAGCCATTATGAGACCGTCACATAATTCACGCACAAATCAAGGAGATGCAAATGAAAAAAACAGGCACTTACATCATGATTGCCATAATAATCCTGCTGGCCGGTACGGCAGGCTGGCTTTATTTCGCCAACTATCTCGATGGAAATAAGCCAACCATAACCTTGAGCAGGAACATCGTTGCTATCGGAAAACAGCAGAACATCGGCATTACTTTTTCAGATGATGGCGGCGGCCTTTCCCTCCTGAAGGTGGAGATTATCCAGGATAGTCAACCGCGAGTGTTAGCGCAGGAGATCATTCCTGCCAGGGGAATCAAACAGAAGGTTGTCAATCTCAAAGCTGACACGGAATCCCTCAAACTGAAAAACGGTCCGGCTGTTCTCCGCGTGACCGCCGATGACTTTTCTCTTTTCAATAATGAAACCACCCTCGACGTTCCGGTCACGATTGATACGATCCCCCCGCAAATTTCGATTCTCAATCCCGTGAATTACCTCAACCAGGGCGGCACAGGATTCATCGCTTACCGGATTTCCAAGCGGGCTTCATCGACAGGCGTTTATGTGGACGATCAGTTCGCCCCAGGTTATACAATCCCAATGACCAATGGAGCGATGTCCGTAACCTATTTCGCCGTTCCGCTGGATGCTTCCAACCAAAAGTCGAGAATCTATGTCTTTGCCAGCGATGAGGCGGGCAATGTATCAAAAATTTCTCTGCCCTGCACGATCAAGCCGAAGAAATTCCGCTCAGACAGCGTAAATCTCAGCAATACTTTTTTGCAGAAGATTGTACCCGAATTTCAATTGGCGATACCCGAATTGCAGGGAAAAACTTCGGAAGAAGTCTTCACGCATATCAACACGACCCTGAGGAAGCAAAATGATAAAACCATTCAGGAACTCTGCAGAAAATCGGTCAACAAACAGTTGTGGGAAGGCACATTTGCTCGGATGAGCAACGCCGCTCCCATGGCCCTGTTCGGAGATCAGCGGACCTATATGTATGACGGTAAGTCCCTTGGCAATTCCGTTCACCTGGGCATTGATCTGGCTTCAACCGTCCATGCGCCCATTGAAGCGTCCAATAACGGAATCGTTGTTTTTGCCGGTCCCCTCGGCATTTACGGAAATGCCGTCATGATCGACCACGGGATGGGATTGCTCAGCCTGTACGGGCATCTTTCTGCCATTGAAACCACTGTCGGAAAAACCGTCAGAAAATCTGAAAAAATCGGTCTCTCCGGTGCGACCGGCCTGGCCGGCGGTGACCACCTGCACTTCAGCATTCTGGTCAACGGGCAGTTTGTCAATCCCCAGGAATGGTGGGACCCGCACTGGATTGAAGACAATGTCATGAAAAAGATGACGATTTAAAAAAAGATAGGTTAAAGGCCCAAGGTACAAGGAACAAGGTTCAAGGTTGAAAGAAAAGCCCGGTGGGTTAACCCACCCGGGCTTTTTCATCTTCTTAAGAAAACAAGCGAATTTTACGCTTAGGTCTTTAACCTTTTACCTTGAGCCTTAATCCTTGGTCCTTGTACCTGGGTCCTTAGCTTTTATTGATATCGCGGTGGGAGGTGTGCACCAGGTATTTTAACGCCTGGAAGTGAGAACTGAACTGGTTGGCCATGACCACTGAACGATGCTTGCCGCCGGTACACCCAAAACCGATATTGAGGCGGGCCTTTCCTTCTTTTTCATAAAGAGGGATCAGGAAATTCATCATGTCAATTGTTTTCTTAAGAAATTTTTTGCTTTCCGCATTATCAAGAACATATTTTTCAACCGCGGGATTATGTCCGTTATGATTTTTCAATGATTCGACAAAATAAGGATTGGGCAGGAATCTCACATCGATCACCAGGTCAGCGTCAGCCGGCAATCCGTAACGGTAGCCGAAAGACATGACGTTTATAATCATTTTTCTTTTCCTCGACGACGGCAGGAATTTTCTCTGGACGATATCTTTGAGCTGGTGCACATTGATGGTGGTTGTATCGATGATCGTATCGGCCATCTGTCTCAACGACGACATTTTATCCACTTCCGTCTGAATCCCCTGCACGATCGATCCGGTCGGAGAGAGCGGATGGATTCGTCTGGTCACACTGTATCTGAGCAGCAGGGACTCTTCACTGGCCTCCAGAAAAAGGATCTCTATTTTATATCCCTTTTTCTTCAGTCTCTCAAAAACAAGCTCGTATCTTTCCGTGAAATTCTTTTCACGCAAATCCATGACCATTGCCACCCGTTTAATTTCCGGTGATGACTGAAGGGTCATGGAAATGAATTTCGGCAGCAATATAACGGGGAGGTTATCAATGCAGAAAAACCCTATATCTTCCAGCGCCTGGAGAGCCGTGCTCTTGCCGGAACCGGACAGTCCTGTGATGATGACGACATGGATTTTTTTCAATTAACCGGCCTCTTTCAATTTCAGGATGGCTTTTTTTAGCAGATTCTCATTGAAAAATCCAGTTCGGGGAATCGTGATCCGGACATAAGGCAAGGGAGTCTCGATTATTTTTTTTTCGAGCAGGCTCAATTCTGTCTGTCCGTTATCCGATCTGATCAGTTCGATGACTCCGGCAAGTCCTGTTTTGTCTTTGACCTGCGACAGTTTCAATACGCTGTCAACCGGCTTGATTCCCCTTTGGGGCGTATGAAAATATTTTTTAATTTTCGGGTGTCCGGAAATGACGAGCTCTCCGGTTTGCTTTTTCTTAATCACGGCCAGATCGTCCGCGATCCAAAGACAGTCTTTCAAAACAGCCCGCAGCGCGACCGTTGTCTTGCCGATACCGCTTGCTCCGGTAATCAGAATACCTCGTCCCCCCACCTCCAGGGCGACACCATGGATGGTGATACGGTTCCTGAGTTTTTCCTGAAGGAGCGCCTTGATCCGGCTTTCCAGAAGATGATCACACAAACAGGAAGCGGCTGCCGGCAACGGATGATGCTTCAATTCGTCGCGTAGGAAAACCGGCAACGAGTCGCATTCAGAAAAGACAAGCATGGCCGTTCCGCAACGCTTGAGATGCGAAAAGAAATCTGTCCGGAAGGATACATCGCCGGTCATCAGCCTTTTTTTTGCTTGCGATGAAAAAACAAGAATCGCGCCTTCCCGGTATTTGGCCGTCACAATCCTCCGGCAGCATTTGACAGATAAATCATGAAAAGGGTTTTTCAATAAATGGGGCTGGTGGATTTTCCGGATCCCTAAATAAGGCAGACGGCCCCGAAAGATCTGTTCCGGCTTGATCACTTTATTTTGCGAACGTCTCTCACGCGGGGCAAGACTCATCCTGTTCGACAATCACTTTGTATAAATCGCTTTTTGTTTTCGCTTCGATAAGTTTTTTTCGGAAATTTGGAGTTTTTAACATTTTTGAAATTTTTGCCAGGGCTTTTAAATGCTGCCCTGTTGAATTTTCCGGCGCCAACAGCAAAAAGAAAAGATGGACGGGTTTCCCGTCAATTGCGTCGAAAGCAATTCCCTTTTTACTGCGTCCGAAAGCAACAACCAGCTCCTGAAGGTCCGAAACCTTGCCATGGGGAATGGCAACACCGTCGCCAATCCCCGTTGAACCGAGTTTTTCCCTTTGCTGCAGGACGTCGATTGCCCGGGCCTTGTCGATCTTCAAACCGCTGTTGATCAGAACATTGATCAGTTCCGCAAGTACGTCTTTTTTGGAATTCGACGAAAGGTTTTCGCTCAGATATTCATTTTTAAAAATTTGATCCAGTCGCATTTGTTCAACCTGACCTTGTAAACGGAAACATCATTTCATTTCATCTGCGAACCATTCATAACGGGGAACAGGCATTGAAATGCCGTGTCCCCCCGGTTAAGTTCATTTTCCCGTCAACTGTTCGTCTCGATATGGGCAATATTCCCGTCATCCAAACGATATACCAGACTGACTTTTTCCGACGCGGTGTCCCGGTAGATCAAAAACCGGGCTTTACTACCTTCCATCTCCAGAACAGCTTCCTCAAGAGACATGAGTTTTAAAACAACCTTACGGGTTTCCACCACTTTTGCCGCGGAATCTTCCTCTTCCATGCTTTCATCAGTTTTCGGACTACCGTGGCGAATGCTTCGCGGTTTATGCTCCCTGTTTTTCTCTCTCTGCTTCTTGAGCTGTTTTTCAATTTTATCAATGCAGCTGTCCACCGCAAGATGCATATCCTTGGCCTCTTCCTTGGCATTTACATTCCAACCATTGGCACTCAGATTAATTTCCACAACATTACGAAACTTTTCCGTTGAAAGAACGACATGGGCTTCAGAAGGCACGTCAAGGTATTTCTTCAGTTTAACGATTCTTTCCTCTACGTAGGTTTTTTGCCAGCTCTCCCCTTCACTCGTTCTGAAAGTTACGGAAATATTCATTATTTTCCCTCCATGGTTAAAAATTAGGCAGCCAGAAACCCCATTACAGTTTCGCTACCGGCAACAAAGGTCAGTCATATAGTGGCGACCAAACCAAAAGTCAACCGGAATTTTCCCTTTGTGGTTATTATACCGCTATTTTTAAGAGATGACTTTAAAAATATTTCTTCCTTTTGGACGACGGCAATATCCCAATCATTTCCCTGTATTTGGCGACTGTGCGTCGGGCGATATCAATGTTTTTAGCCTTGAGCAGGTCAACGATTTCACAATCACTGTAAGGTTTTTTGGGATCTTCCCCGGCAATCAGATGCCGGATTTCCTCTTTTACGCTTTTCGAGGCGATGTTTTCACCGGACGTTCGCTGGATGGAACTGCCGAAAAAATATTTCATTTCAAAGATGCCGCGGTGAGAATGCATATATTTATTGGTCACAACACGGCTAATGGTTGATTCGTGCATTTCCACGTCGTCGGCGATATTTCTCAAGACCAGCGGTTTTAAATAATCGATGCCTTTGTCAAAGAATTCTTTCTGATGTTTTACGATACTTTCAGCCACTTTGTAAATTGTTTTATGCCGCTGTTGAATGCTTTTGATCAGCCAGGTGGCCGACTGTATCTTGTCCCGGATATACTTTTTCCCGTTTTCTTCTTCCGCCCGGTCCCGGCTTCCGATGCCCGCCATGATTTCACGATAGAAATTACTGATACGCAGACGCGGCAAACCATCATCGTTGAGAATAATCTTATAGTCATCTCCTGATTTAACAACATACACGTCCGGAATGATAGACTGAACTTTCTCCTCCGAATAGACGGCGCCTGGCTTCGGATCCATCTTGCTGATGAGCAAAACGGCCGTTTCCACCTCCCTCAGGGGCACTTTCAGCTTTCTGGAAATATGAATGTAATTTTTCAGTTCGAGGTCTTTCAGGTGCTCAAGGATAATCACTTCCAGGAGAGGATTTTCTTTTGCCAGCATTCGGGCCTGTATCAACAGGCATTCCTGGAGATTGCGGGCCGCCACGCCGGACGGGTCAAATTCCTGCACTTTTTTTAAAACCGTTTCCACGAAATCTTCGCTGACATTTTCCAGACGGGCGATTTCCGAAAGGGTTGCACACAGATATCCGTTATTATCCAGATTGCCGATGATCTGGGAACCGACACGGACTTCTTCTTCCGTAAAGGGAGACAGTTTCATCTGCCACATCAGGTGCTCAACCAGCGAAGGACTTTCCGTCAGGACGTTGTCCAGGGTTGGGGCCTCGCCGTCCGCACGGTCGTAAGAAACCCCGACAGGACCGTAGTCTTCAAGATAATTATTCCAGTCAAACTCCTCACGGCCGTCTCCCTCGCCGGTCAGTTCTGCCGTTCGCTCGGGAATCTTACTGTCTTCTTTTTCAACGGACTGAACATCATCTTCGACATCGGCACGAACCTCCTCAGCGCTGACCTCATCCGCCGTCACTTCTTCCAGCAGCGGATTTTCTTCGATTTCCTGATTGATCGTGTCCACCAGTTCCTGGCGGGAAAGGATCAGAAGCTTGATCGCCTGCTGCAGCTGCGGCGTCATGATCAGCTGCTGGGAAAGTTTTAAGTTCTGTTTTAGTTCGAAGGCCATAATCGACTTTCACATATCCGTCTGTTCTAAAGGTTAAAATCTTCGCCCAAATAAAATTTTCTGGCCAGTTCACTCTGTGCAATGGCATCCGGGTCACCGTGAACGAGAATTTCCCCCTCGTTAACGATATAGGCACGGTTGCAGCAGTACAGTGTTTCCCGGACATTGTGATCGGAGATGATGATTCCGATCCCCTTGTTTTTCAGTTTTTCAATGATCTTCTGGATATCGGCCACCGCCAGAGGATCAATGCCGGCAAAAGGCTCATCCAGCAGAATGTATTTTGGTGAAGTCACCAGGGCCCTGGTAATTTCCACTCTTCTTCTCTCGCCGCCGGACAAAGAATAAGCATAATTTTTCGCCAGGGAAGTGAGATCCAGTTCGCCCAGAAGCTCCCTGAGCCTCTCCTTTCTTTCACTTTCATTTATATCAAGTGTTTCCAGAATCGCCAATATATTTTCTTCGACGGTCAGCTTGCGGAACACAGACGGCTCCTGGGGCAGATAATTCAAGCCTTTCCGCGCCCGTTTATACATCGGGTATCGGCTGATATCCTCACCATCCAGGTAGATTTCACCGCCGTCCGGCCTGATCAGACCGACAATCATATAAAAAGTTGTCGTCTTTCCGGCGCCGTTGGGGCCCAGAAGACCGACAACTTCACCCGGAGAAATTTCCAGGTCAATATGGTTGACCACTTTCCTCCTGCTATAAATTTTGGTTAGCCCCTTTGCCGATAAATGGCTCATTTCTTATTCACCGTCTTTAAACCGGGTTTGGCTTCCGTTGTTTTCTGGTCTTCAGGATGAATAATCGCCGTTACCCTTTCCGAATTTTCGGCGGCGCACCTTTCCACTTCACCCCGGTTTTGATCAAGATAAACCGTAACTTTGCACCCTTTGACCGTGTTCTTCCCCTGCTTCAGGAAGGAATTTCCGGTCATCACCACCCGGGAGGTGTCGTGATAATAAACCGCTTCGTTCCCGGTGGCAGACATGTCCTTTTGCGTGACAATGACGTTCCCTTTCGCTTCAATTTTGTCCAGCTCCCCGGTTCCTTCCATGATTTGCATTCCGGGTTTTTCTTTTGGGTTTGGCTGTTTTTTATAGTAAATCGCCAGGCGGTCCGTTTTCAGCTGGACATCCCCCTGTGTGGCAACCGCATTCCCCGAAAAAATAACAACATTTTTTTCCTGATACGCCTCCATTTTATCGGAGACAACCTCTATCGGTGCGTCTTTACGCAGGATGGTTTTTTGATCAAAACCCACTTGCGCCCACGCCAGCGTATGGGCGGGAAGTAAAAGCAAAATCATGAAGACACATATTTTCTTTGCGTTCATAAATTATCCTGATCAGTTTAACCTGGCCCGGACACCGGAAGAGAGAATGAGCTCTCCCTTATCGATGAAGATAATCAGTCCGACGGCCTGTATTTTCATTTTATTATTTTCCATGATGACCGGTGCGTCCGTGTAGATTTTCCTCTGGTCATTGGCGTAGCGAAGATAATCCGTTGTAAACCGGTCTCCCGAATCGGAGGTAATCACCACGTCACCTGTTATTTCAAGATCCTTTTTATCCGTCAGCATTTTGCCCTTTTGACCCGTCATGACATATATTTTACCTTCCTCTGTGGTCGCCTGTATCCGGACCTGTTCAAACAAGGCAAGATTCTTCTTTTTTTGATACTGACCGCTTTTGGCCTTTACATCCCAACGGATCTTATTCTGGCCCACTTCTGTAAATACAAAATCCTGAATACGGATATCCGCTTCATCCGGCATGATTTTGATGACATTTTCTTTTTTCCTGCCGATCCCCTGCATAACGGCAAAGACGGCCACCGCAGCAATAACGATGCTGATGAGTGCGATTACAAGGATCTTTACTTTTTTTCTGCCCGGTTTCATCATCTTCCAGCTACAGTTATGAATGCTCTTCAAACGGCGATGGTTTCTTTATACCACTCGCCATCGCCTTTTGCAAAGCGATTCAGGGAAACCGCAGTATTCAGGATAGGATTGCCCATCACCGGGATTACAACAGGCTGTTTCAGGACTGGCCGGAAATTCTCAGACCGATCAAACCAACTGCAATCAGCAGAAATGACAAAATCCGCATCATGGACGTCGAATCATTAAACGCGATAATCCCGATCAGAAAAGTTCCCGCCGTGCCGATGCCCGTCCAGACCGCATAGGCCGTGCCGATCGGAATGGTTCTTTGAGCCAGCCACAAAAACAATCCACTCAGAGACATGCAAAGAATCGCCATCAGGATAAAGGCCACCCTGTGCGACGTGGTCTGAGACAGTTTAAAGCCCAGCGGCCAGCCGATTTCCAGAATTCCGGCAATGAGCAGATAAGTCCACGCAAGTGTCATTCACATATCCCGGGGAGGAGTGATCCAATGCTCCATTTTTTACGATCAAATGAGTTCCGTAAAATCATACCGGTTAGCGACTTCAGGCCAGTGATTCTGAGCCACAAGCAGCATGTCGCATATTTCCCTTACCGCTCCCTGCCCTCCCCTGTTGACTGTAACATAATCAACGGTTTTTTTCACCAAATCCGTCGCGTCGGCAACGGCTGCGGAAAATCCGGCCAGTTTCAACACGGGAATATCGACGATGTCGTCTCCCACGTAGGCAATCACATCCGGTGTCAGGTTGTTCTTCTGAAGAATCCGGCCAAATATTTCCTTCTTGTTTAATGCCCCCTGGTACACCTCAGTGATTTTTAAATCACGGGCCCGGTGATCCACCACAGCCGATGTCCGGCCGGTAAGAATGGCAACCTGGATCCCATAGCGCTGAATCATGACCAGCCCGTGACCGTCACGGACATTAAAGTTTTTTGTTTCACGACCTTCGCTGTCCATGATAATTCTGCCGTCAGTCATCACTCCGTCCACGTCCAGAATCAGCATCTTTATCTTTTTAAGTTTTTCCTGAATCTTTTTTTTTGACATCGCCTTTTCCTTTAAGTCTGACAGTCTAATAGCCTACAGCCTAAGAGCCTTTCTTCACCACTTCATCAATCTCTTTCAACGTTGTCAGCAGCTTTTCCAGCGAATGGAGATAAAGCGAATTGGCCCCGTCACAAAGCGCTTTCTCCGGGTCCGGGTGGACTTCCATAAAAATCCCATCCACACCCGCGGCAACTGCCGCCCGCGCCAGGTACGGCACCATGTCCCGCTGGCCCCCTGAAGAGGTACCCGCACCGCCCGGCAACTGAACGGAGTGTGTGGCGTCAAAAATGACGGGGTAACCCATCGCCCTCATGATCGGCAAAGCCCTTACATCAAAAACAAGGTTATTGTAACCGAAGGAAGCGCCTCGCTCTGTAATTAGAATATTCTCGTTCCCCGCGGATTTGACCTTGCCAAGAATGTTGGCAACATCCCAGGGCGCAAGAAACTGGCCTTTTTTAATGTTGATCACCTGTGCTTTTTTGGCAACCTCAATGACAAAGTCCGTCTGGCGGCACAAAAAGGCCGGTATCTGCATCACATCCAGAACACCTGCCGCTGCTTCAATTTCCTCAAAACGATGCACATCGGAGAGGACGGGAACGCCGGCTGTTTCCCTGATTTTCTTTAAAATGGCCAGGCCCTCCTGCGCACCCGGCCCCCGGTAAGAATGAATCGATGTCCGGTTGGCCTTGTCATAGGACGCTTTGAAGATGAACGGAATGCCCAGCTTTGACGTCAGTTGCTTCAGGTTAACGGCAATTTCCATGGCTGCCGCTTCATTTTCAATGACACAGGGTCCGGCGATCAAAACAAACGCGGCCGGTTCGCCGATTGAAAAATTATGGAGTTTCACCTGCTTCATCATGTTCTCCTGCATTTTTATTTTTTTCCCTCATGAGCTGAATGCGCAGCCTGGGGATTCTGGCAGCCGCATGCGTCCCGGGATTGATCTCATATGCACTTCTATACGCCTGCAGAGCTTTTTGGTAAAGTCCCTTCTTTTCATAAGCGTTTCCAAGTGCAGCGTATATTTCATCATTTGTTTTTTCATATCTCAGGGCTATTAAATAATTGAGAATCGCCTTGTCCCAATTTTTCTGGGCGGCATAGGCCTTTCCCCGGCTGACGTATAAAGAAGTCTGAATGGAATTGGGGGAGGTCCCCTGCTGATTTTTCTTCGTCCCGGGGCTCTTGCCATCACTCGCGTCTGCTGCTTTTTTGCTCACCGGGGAGGCTTTACCCGAATAGCGCGACGCGTCTTTTTCTTTCCCCATCTTTCTGTAGGCATAGGCCAGATTATTATACATCGTCTGGTCTTTTGCACCCAACCGGATTGCCTTTTCGTAATTTTCAGCCGATCGGGCGTACTGATTCATTTCGCCATACGCAAAGCCCATTTTGGCGAAGATTGATGCCTTCTGCGGAAATTTTTTGCCAAGTTTTTCATAATAACGAACGGCCTGGTCGTATTTTTTACCTTTTAACGTCAGGTCTGCCACGCGCTCCAGGGCATCCGCATCCTCCGGATTGATCTTAAGAACATGCAAATACTCCCTCAAGGCGTCGTCCGCCATCTTTCTTTTTTCATAGGCCACGGCCAGGTTAAAGTGGACCACGGGTTGGTCAGGCATCAGGACCGCGGCTTTCTGTAAATGCTGCATTTCTTCTTTCAACCGGCCAAGGCCTGCGTAAGCAGCAGCCATACTGGCATGTACCGCTCCATCCTGTGGCTGTGTTTTAACGGCCTGTTCGTAGCTTTCAATCGCCCGGCTGTATTTCGCTTTTTTCAGGTAGGAATTTCCCATCGCCTTCCAGGCCGCAGCGGCATCCGGCGAATGCTTTGCGAGATATCGGTATTGTTCTGCAGCTGCGTCTTCATTCCCCGCGTTCTCATAAACCCGGGCCAGCATCATTCTGATTTCCTGATTGCCCGGCTCAATCTGCACGGCTTGCAGGTAGGACTGCGCCGCCTTGCCCCATAGCTTTTTGTGACTGAAGGCAAGGCCCATCATGGCAAAGGACTCGGGATCCCTCGGCTGTTTCGTGACAAGACCCGACAATACCCGAATGGCGGGATCATACTGATTCCCCTTCAGATAGCAGCGCGCCAGTTCTTTCATCACCACTGTATCATCCGGTTTAATGCGCAAGACCTCTTCATAAAGGGATGCCGCCTCATCCGTCCTGTTCTGTTTCAGATAAATGCCCGCCAGGATCCTGCGCACACCCGCGTCCTCGCTGTTCTGGGAAACCGCCTTCTTCAGGAATTCAATCTGCGCGTCAACATTTTTGTTCTCCCTGGCAAACCTCAGCCAATCCTGAGGTTTGATCACAATCTTCAGCGGCACCGCGGCAATCATGTCCTTCTGATAATAAACATTGATCCGGTAAAGGTTGACGGCCTGCACGTCTTTTGCCCCCGCGTTGCTTTTCATGATCCTGTTTACCAGATCGATCCCTCGAAACAGCACACCGATCTGATTGTCTTGTTTACCCATGCCTTCAATGATGACAGACGTGTATTTGCCGGTCAAATCATCACTGCCGACGGATTTGATAACGAATTCATCACGATAACTGATTTCCAGAGCTTCATCCGCACCCACCCGAATGTCCGTCCCGTTTTTTTCTATCCGCAAAAAATAAAATCCGGGTTTGGTGTTGAACACATAATGGGAGAAAGCATGGATTGCCCTGTGGGCAAAGAAAATACCTGATTGAAAAACCTGCGGACGAACATACAGAAAAGACGCCAGGAGCACGATGGCAACCGTAACGGTCACCACGCCCGCGATCATGAGTTTGTCCGGCCCCCTTTTTTTATTCCTGTCATTATGCATCATGAATCAACCCCTGGGATGATATTTCCTGTGAATTTGCGTCAGGTGATCCCTCGTCACGTGTGTGTAAATCTGCGTCGTCGAAATATCGGAATGTCCAAGCATGACCTGGACCGCCCTTAAATCAGCTCCTCCTTCCAGAAGATGAGACGCGAAAGAGTGACGGAATGTATGCGGGTGAACGTTTTTTTGCAAGCCGGCTTTGCGCACATAATGAATAATTATTTTCCAGAGCCCCTGACGGGTAAAGGCGCCTCCGAAACGATTCAGGAACAAGACGTCTGTCGTTCTTGATTTTACCAGTTTCGGTCGGGCTTCGTCCACATAGCGACGGACAGCGTCATAGGCGGTTTTGCCGATGGGCACAACCCGTTCCTTGCTGCCCTTTCCCATCACCGTCAGGAAACCCACCTGCCAGTTGATGCTGTTCATGGTCAGACCGGCAAGCTCCGATACGCGTAGTCCCGTGGCATAAAGAAGTTCCAGCATCGCGCTGTCCCTCTGCGCCCGGGGCGTCTCTTCACCCGGCTGGGACAAAATCAGGATCATCTCCTCCTTGCTCACTGTATCGGGCAGTCGCATCCAGACTTTGGCCAGTTCAATATTGGCCAGTGGTGATTGATCCACCCGTTTTTCCTGCAGCAGAAATTTATAAAACCCTCTCAAGGCGGCCAGCGACCGGTTCATTGAATTAGCGGACAAACCTTCCCCTTTGATCTGCACCAGAAACTCAACGACTGTTTCGGGAACAACAGACCGCGGATCGTCTATCCCCTTTTTCTCCAGAAAGGCAACATAGCGGTTCAGATCTCGCCCGTAGGCTTCCAGGGTATTGCCGGCCGCGCCTTTTTCGATCAGAAGGTGATTTAAATACCTGTTCAATAAGTCCCGCATGGACGTTTTTTACGCAAATATCCTGTTTATGTAAAGTTTTTTTGTTGACAGAACAGCCGATCTTGTAGAAAAGAGAAACAGCATTCTCAGGCGGGGGAGGAAAAATGAAAAAAATCGTGATTGCTTCCGATCATGGCGCGGTCGATCTTAAAAATGAAATCGCCGATTTTTTAAGAAAAAAGAATTATGAGGTCACTGACATCGGAACCGAGGGGCCTGCCGCAGTGGATTACCCGGATATCGCTTTCGCTGCTTGCACGGAGTTTAAAAAAGGCGGATACGATTTCGGTGTTCTTCTGTGCGGCACAGGCATCGGGGTCACGATTGCTGCAAACAAAGTCAGAGGCATCCGCTGCGCGCTCCTTTCCGACCTTTTCAGCGCCGAAATGGCCAAAGCACACAATAACGCAAACTTCATTGCTTTCGGCGGCAGAATCAAATATTCCACCCCGGTCCATGAAATGATCGAGAAATTTATCGGCACGTCTTTCGAAGGGGGACGCCACGAGCGGAGAATCGCAAAGATAACGGCCATGGAAGAGCCGTGCTGATTCCGCCGGAGCCATATTTACCGCTCAAGGCTGACCGAATTGCCTGACACCAGCTCTCCTGCATAAATCGTGTTGACAGAACCGGCATTTTCAGGCATGGACAACTGCCAAGGCAGTGGTCATCAAAATTGCCTGACATTCAGATCCCGGAATATTGTTATACAGCCCCACAGAAACATGAATTGATGCAACACGCATAAAAGGATGTTCATGGCATTCATACGGCACAAAGTAAACAGCAGGGTCGTCCAGGATCTGAAAAAACGATCCACCATCGGAATCCTTTTCTATATCCTGTTGTCCGTTATTGTGCTTTGCGCCGATGGCTTTTATACAAGACATTTTTCCGCTTCCCTGATCTTTTTTCTGTCCAATCTGGGCATTTGTGTGTTCCGCCTGATACACCTGAAAATAGCCAGGGAAACCGGAGAGTATTACGAGACCTTCAACAGAGGAGTCTTTTATGTCAGTGTCGTCATCACCGCCCTGATCTGGGGGTGCATCCTGGCCTATGTTGAAGTTCTGGACGGAGAGCATGTTACAAAGCTGCTCATGAATTTGTGCATCTGCGGTCTGTGCGCCGGAGGTGTAGTCGCTTTCATTCCCTACCGCCTGCTTTCCATTCTTTTTAACATCGCCATGCTGATGCCGGCCGTCATAGCCCTTTCAGTAAAAGGGTTGAATCCGCCTCTAATCATCATGATCTGTCTGTTCTCCATATACATGGTTCTGATCGCCATTCGAGGAAACAAGGAGTACTGGGACGCTCTGGAAAATGAATATCTGCTGGAGGTCAAATCCGAGGAAATGACCCGATTGAGCAACACGGATGTCCTGACCGGCCTGTCGAACCGGCGGCATTTCAATGAGGTGCTTGACCGGGAATGGAAGCGGTCGGGCCGTAATCAGAGCCTTCTTTCCCTCATCATCCTGGACGTCGATTATTTCAAGAAAATCAATGATACTTACGGCCATCAGGTTGGTGACGAATATTTACAGAAGATCGCGGAAACCCTTGTTGCTGTTTTCAAACGGGACTCTGATATTGTGGCACGTTACGGCGGTGAAGAGTTCGCCGTGCTTCTTGTTGACTCGGATGTTGAACAGGCCATCCACCTGGCTCAAACGGCCATCCGCAGTATAGCGGCCATAACCATCGATCATCAGGGGCAAAAAGTCTGCACAACCATCAGTGCCGGGGTCAACTGCCGTATTCCCGATCACAACACCGTATCGGACAGCATTATCCTGGGCGCTGACAAGGCCCTTTACGCCGCCAAAGAAAGAGGAAGAAACCAGGTTGTGTTTTTTGGGTGAACAACACATTCCCGTCTTCCATGCATCATGGCAGAGCCGTCTCTTTCCTTGTTAAAGGCGACACGCCGGATTTCCGGCAGTTGTGTCTTGACTTCCACCAAACATCGATGATATTTTTCAATCATGGCTGATTTCCCAGACAAAAAAAAGATCCGTCAGGTCTTCCGGAATGTCCAGAAGCATCGCCAGATTGAAGGACTTATCCGTCAATTTTCATCCAATAAAGAGGATATCCGCCTGATGGCTCTCGATCAGGTTGACCTGACCTCCTGCAGGAATGTGCTGGAAATGGGCTGTGCGTTCGGCGCATTTACGGAAGCGCTGAAAGGACGGCTCCACCCGGACGCGGCCATCACCGGCATGGATATCATTGCCGAGTATGAACCTTTTTTTCTTGAAGCCTGCAAACGCGCCGGTTATAAGGGAACATTTTCATCCAGCGGCGTCGGCGCGATAAAGAAATGTCCGGACGCCTCATTCGATCTGATTATCTGCAGTTTCGCCCTTTATTTTTTTGTGGAGATGATCCCGGAAATAGCCCGTGTGCTGAAAAAAGACGGCACCTTCATCACCATAACACACGACCAGTACAACATGCATGAACTGATTGACCTAACCCGAAAGACCCTGGAAGAATACCAGATGCTTGCCAGTCATCAGTTTCTGCCTGTCGAGATCATCCTCAAGCAGTTTTCAGCTCAAAACGGCGAAGCATTACTCCGTCCGTACTTTAACGGCATTCAAAAACTGGATTTCAAAAATTCCCTCGTTTTTCAACCCTGGGAGATTTATTTCTTTGTCGAGTATTACCACTTCAAAAGTCCTTTTTTCCTTTCCGGGACGGGGGCCCATAAAAAAACCATCGTCAACAAACTCCTGAACAAATTGCAGGACACCGTCACCGAAAACAAGGTCATCACCATGTGCAAGGATGACGCCATTTTCATTTGCACAAAGCCTCAAATTCCAAAGAGGACCCCATGAAGAAAAAACGTAAATTCTGCATTTACTGCGGCGGTCAAATAACCAAAAGCCGGGAAGACGATGTCCTGAGGGACTGCTGCTCCAGTTGTCACTGCTTCTTTTATGACAACCCGCTGCCTGTCGTATCCGCGATTGTAGACGAATCGAGGCAGATTCTCCTGGTCAAGCGCGACCGGGCGCCCTTTAAGGGGCACTGGTGTCTCCCCACCGGCTTCGCTGAAGCGGGCGAGAGCATTGAAGATGCCGCTTTGCGAGAACTGATGGAAGAAACGGGTGTCAAAGGCAGGATCAGCAGGCTGCTGGATGTTGATTCATACAAGAGCCGTTTTTACGGGGACCTGCTTTTTCTGACTTTTGTCGTGGATAAAACCGGGGGCAAAGTTGCGGCCGGCGACGACAGCGCCCAGGCGAAGTTCTTTCCGATCGGGAAAATCCCCCCCCTGGCTTTTCGGTCCAACAGGCGTGCACTGGAGACCTATGTTAAGAGCAAAAAGGATTACTGGGCCATCCTTGACGCCATCGAGCACCGCGACGACGGCAGGGATCTTTCCCGCCACAGGGGCTCCAATGCCCTCACCAGACGCCTGCTCAATGTCATCTTGAAAAACAAGGAGAAAATGATCAATCAGTGGATTGAAGAGATGACGACCAGCCCTTCCACTTCTGAATATCACGGCTATGAAATTGCCGCTCTTTATACGATCTGCGATAAAATCATCTCGCAGATTACGCTTTGGCTGGGGAATGCTTATGATATCGATCGTATAAAGAATTTTTATATCAAACTGGGGCTGGAGAGAAAGAAGGCCTGCTTTAAAATCAGCGGCGTGCTGAGTGCTCTTAGCCTGATCCGCAAACATATCTGGGATGTGGCCCTTTCCCATGGCGCACTGCAAAAGAACCTCGATCTCTACACAACGTTTGAACTGCAGAGGCGTATGACCATTTTTTTTGATCTGGCCACTTTTTACATTACAAAAGGTTATGAAGAACATGAAGCGGCCCGGAACCGGAACACGCTCCCTGAAGGAAAACGACCCTACAGATCATCTTCACAGGACTGAACCCTTTCTTCAAACGGATTGACCAGACAACCCGCAGTATCAGCGGTTTGGGCCATTTATACCCCCCGCCGGGCATACCGACGGCCATCATTATCTTATTGACATCAAATCAACGTCCATGATAGAAGTGCACTTAAGACTTTATAACTGCACAAAGAATATCCTGTCAATTTTGTTTATCAGATACACGATAACCATATTGCCGACGGATGAAGGAGTGGCCTTTGAAACTGAGCGATGTAAAAGATATCCTGGATGCGGAAGTCATCGTAGGGGAAGAAAACCTGGATATGGAAGTAAAAACAGCCTTCGGGGCTGACCTGATGAGTGATGTGCTGGCGTTTGCCAAATCCGGCAGCCTGCTTCTTACCGGATTGACCAACACCCAGGTTATCCGAACCGCGAATGTACTGGACATCGCCGCCATTATTCTGGTGAGGGGTAAACAGCCATCTTCCGAAACCATTGCATTGGCCAGAGAGCTGAAAATTCCCATCCTGACCACCAAATATATCCTGTTCGAAACGGCCGGCCGTCTGTATACAAAAGGAATTGTCGGGTGCCTTTCAAAAGTTGAAAATACCAGTGGGCGAAACTAACCAAAACCTCTACAATGTCAATTTTACGATCGAAGGCGGCAACTTTAACTGCGCCGGCATTGTATCAACCAACATTAAGTCCATTTTAAAGAAGCTGGACATTCCCGGCGATATCGTCCGAAGAGCCGCCATTGTATCCTACGAAGCCGAAATCAATGTCGTTTCATACGCAAAAAAAGCAGTCGTCACGCTGACGGTTGATCCAGGCAAAGTTCATATCGAAGTGAACGACGAAGGCCCCGGTATTCCCAATATCGAACTGGCCATGCAGGAAGGATGGTCTACTGCTGATCAGAAAATACGTGAGATGGGCTTCGGGGCGGGCATGGGGCTCAACAACATCAAAAATTATTCTGATGAATTTCATATTGAATCGGAAGTCGGCAAAGGCACTCATCTGAAGATGACAATCCAAACGCCGTAATTTGAATCAAACACCTCGCAGCAGGCTACGGAGGATAAACACTCATCCCGTGTGAGCGGGATTTAAAGGATTCGATCATGAAAACGGAAAAGATCATTGAAGCACTGGGATTGGATATCAGGTGCGGTAAAGATTATCTCGACAGGGAAGTGACCGGCGGCTACACGGGTGACCTCCTCAGTGACGTCATGGGCAACGCCCGGGAAGGTTACATCTGGATCACCCGCCAGGTGCATCAGAATATCGTCGCGGTCGCCAGCCTCAAGGAACTGGCGGGAATCATCCTGATTAATTCCTGCCAACCGGCACCCGATACCCTGGAAAAAGCAGAGGCAGAAAAGATTCCCATCATGGTGTCCGATTTGCCTGCCTTTGAAATATCGGGTAAAATCTATAATCTTCTGAACTCTGAAAGCTGATATTTGAAAAGACCCCTTCAAGCAACCCTTGATGGCATTTCATCCTGATAGTTTCCAACGGTGAAAACCGATGCTGAAAGTTTTCAATTGCGATCTTCATATCCACACCTGCCTGTCGCCCTGCGCCGAGCTGGACATGCACCCCCGGGCTCTGGTGGAGAAAGCGCTCGAAAATAAAATCGACATGATCGCCATCAGCGACCACAATGCTTCCGCCAATGTCCGGTACGTCATGGCGGCGGCTGCCGGGAAAAATATTCAAATCATACCGGCCATGGAAATCACAACCTCTGAAGAAGTTCACCTGCTGGCGCTCTTCGCCTCTCTGCCGGAACTCCTGAAGCTTCAATCGGTAATCGATCAGCATCTGTTCGGGGAAAATGATGAAACCCGTTTCGGCGTTCAGGCCATCGTCAATGAACTGGGAGAAGTGGAGGGTTTAAACAATCAGCTTCTGATCGGAGCGACGGATTTACCCATCGATGACACCGTTACAATCATTCATGAGCTTGGCGGCCTCGCCATCCCTGCGCATATTGACCGGGAAAGTTTCAGCGTGCTGAGCCAGCTGGGCTTCATTGATGACAACGCTCATTTTGACGCGCTCGAAATATCGAAATTAACCGGTATCCGGCAGGGCCGCCTGCAATATCAGGAACTGAACCGGTATCCCTTCGTCACTTCATCGGATGCCCATTTCATTCGGGACATCGGCAGTTCAATTACAAAAATTCTCATGGCGGAACCCAGTTTCAATGAACTTGCCATGGCCTTTTCGCAACAAAACGGCCGCCGTATCCTGGAGGAGTCATGCTGACCCTTTCCGACCATATTCTGGATATTACTGAAAATTCCATCCGTGCCGGCGCGAAACTGATTGAAATCAGCATTGACGAGGATTCTGAAAACGACTTGCTCACCATTGAAATAAAAGATGACGGCCACGGCATGAGTCCGGACGTTGTTCAAAAAGTTCTAGATCCCTTTTATACAACCAAGACGGTGAGGCGGGTCGGACTGGGCCTGCCGCTTCTCAAGGACGCCGCTGAACGGTCAGGTGGAACATTTCAGATTAAATCACAAGAAAATCATGGAACTACAGTAAAAGCCACGTTTGGCCTCCGTCATCTGGACAGACAGCCTCTTGGTGCTATTATTAACATAATAATTATTCTCATTATTTCTAATTCTGATATTGATTTTTTTTACAAACACAGGCATAATGACCGGCGGTTTGAAATGGATACACGAGAAATCCGTAAGGAAATCGAGGATGTTCCCATAAATCATCCCCAGATAATCAAATATATTCGGGGCACGATGGAAGAAGGATTAAGCGAAATCGAACCGGAAGCATAGAGTGCCCCGTAAGATCGAGGAGGAATCAATGAAAGCCGAAGAAACAGAATTATTGAAAGAGTTCACCCCGGAACAGATCGCCAAACTGGACAGCATCATCGAAAAATACAAGGGCAAACCGGGTGGACTGATTCCCGTTCTGGAAGAAGCGCAGGTCTGTCTCGAGTTTCTGCCTATGCCCGTCCAGAAAAGAATTGCCGCCGGTTTGAATCTGCCGCTGAGCCGTGTTTATGGTGTTGTCACTTTTTATTCTTTCTTCACCATGACACCCCGCGGAAAATATACCATAAGAGTCTGCCTGGGCACAGCCTGTTACGTTCGCGGAGGAAAGGCGCTCTCTGAAACGCTGGAAAAACAGTTCGGGATCAAAGAAGGTGAAACAACGGCAGACCGCATGTTCACCCTGGAATCCGTCCGCTGCCTCGGCGCATGCGGCCTGGGGCCTGTCATCGTTGTGGGTGAAGACGTTCACGGCCGTGTTAAACCCGGCAAAGTGAAGGAAATACTAAGTCAATACAATTAATTTAATATTTAGAAAACGGAGGATACGCCGATGGCGAAACTGACGATTGATGATTTAAAAAAAATCAAGGAAAAAGTACACAATGAAATGTCGCTGCGTGATGGAGACCGCCGCGTCAAAATCACCGTTCATATGGGAACCTGCGGAATTGCTTCCGGTGCGAAGGAAGTCATGGATACTCTGCTGGCTGAAATTGATGAAGCCAAAGTCCATGATGTCGTTGTGACCACCTCCGGGTGTATGGGTCTTTGCAGCCGCGAACCTCTGGTGACCGTAGAGATTATCAATGAACCGCCGATCAAATACGAGTATGTCAATCCTAACAAGATCAGACAGATTTTCAAAAGGCACGTTCTCGCGGGAGAAATACAGACCCCGTTTGTTCTGGCTAAAGGTTCTGAAATCACCAAATAAAAAATAATGAGCGGTCACGTGTCTGCAACCGTCCGGTTCAATGATCGCTTTGTAAGGAGGATCCTGGATTCATGAAAGTATTTCGTTCACACATACTCATTTGCGGAGGCACTGGTTGTCAGGCTTCCGGCAGTATCGGCGTAAAAAACGCACTTCTGGAGGAAATTGTTAAAAGGAAGCTCACTGAAGACATCAAAGTTGTAGAAACCGGCTGTAACGGTTTTTGCGCGCTGGGCCCCATCATGGTGGTTTATCCGGAAGGGGTTATTTACATCAGTTTAAAACCGGCGGACATTCCCGAACTGGTCGAAGAACATCTGGTCAAGGGCCGAATTGTTGACCGGCTTCTGTACCGTGAACCGGGCACAGACAAAGTCATTCCCACCATGCAGGACATTCCCTTCTTCGCCCATCAGGAGCTGCGTGTATTAAAAAACCGCGGATTGATCGATCCCGAAAAAATTGAAGAATATATTGCCCGTGACGGCTATGCCGGCATGGCCAAGGCGCTCACGGAAATGACGCCGGAACAGATTGTCCAGGAAGTGCTGGATTCCGGTTTGCGCGGCCGGGGCGGTGCGGGTTTCCCCACCGGCCTGAAATGGAAGTTTGCCGCCGCATCCAAAGGCGACGTGAAATACGTTTTATGCAACGCCGACGAAGGCGACCCCGGCGCTTTCATGGACCGCAGCGTTCTGGAAGCGGATCCGCACGCCGTTCTGGAGGGCATGGTCATCGCAGCCAAAGCCATTGGTTCAAGCCACGGCTACATATACTGCCGCGCTGAATATCCCCTGGCCATCCATCGTTTGAATGTCGCCATTGCCCAGGCAAAGGAAGCCGGCCTTCTGGGCCAGAACATCCTCGGTACGGGCTTTAATTTTGACCTCGAAATCTACCAGGGCGCGGGCGCATTCGTCTGCGGCGAGGAAACCGCTCTCATGACTTCTATTGAAGGAAAGCGTGGCATGCCCCGACCCCGTCCACCGTTCCCTGCCGTGGCCGGCCTGTGGCAGAAACCGAGCATTCTGAACAACGTTGAAACACTGGCCAATATCGGCCAGGTCATTCTGCGAGGAGCCAAATGGCACGCCGCGATCGGCACGGAAAAAAGCAAGGGCACCAAGGTCTTCGCCCTCACCGGCGACGTCAACAACGTCGGTCTGGTGGAAGTTCCTATGGGAACCAAGCTGGGCACCATCGTTTTTGATATCGGCGGCGGTATCCCCAAAGGCAAGAAATTCAAAGCCGCTCAGCTGGGCGGCCCGTCCGGCGGCTGCATTCCCATTCAGCACTTAAACGCGTCCGTTGACTATGAAAAAGTCGCGGAACTGGGCGCCATCATGGGTTCCGGCGGATTGATCGTCATGAACGAAGACAAGTGCGCGGTCGACATGGCCCGGTTCTTCATGGACTTCTGCCAGGATGAATCCTGCGGCAAGTGCACCCCCTGCCGCGAAGGCACCAAACGCATGCTGAACATTCTGACCGACATTACCAACGGAAAGGGCAAAGCAGGCGACATCGAACTGCTCGAGGAAATGGCCTCCGTTATCAAAAACGCGGCCCTGTGCGGCCTGGGTCAAACCGCTCCCAATCCGGTTTTGAGTACCATCCGCTACTTCCGCAAGGAATACGAAGAGCACATCTACGAACACCGCTGCCGCGCGACCGTCTGCTCGGCCATGTTCAAGTCCCCCTGCCAGCACACCTGCCCGGTTGAAATGGACATTCCGTCCTATATCGCGCTCGTTCGGGAAGGACGTTTTGAAGACGCCTACAAGATTCTGCTTGAGACCAACCCCTTCCCGTCTGTTTGCGGCCGCGTCTGCGATCACAAATGCCAGTCCAAGTGCCGCCGCGGTAATATGGATGAACCGCTGGCCATCAAGTTCCTGAAGCGATTCATCACCGACAACGCGCCTCGTCCAAAAACAGAAGCCGTTCCGGTGACACGCAAAGAAAAAATTGCCGTGATCGGCGGCGGCCCCGCCGGCCTCACGGCTGCGCGCGACCTTGCTTTGCGAGGCTACAAGGTAACGGTCTTTGAGGAACTCAAATACGCAGGCGGCATGCTCCGCTGGGGTATTCCCGCTTACCGTCTGCCCCGCAACATTTTGCAGGCCGAAATTGACGACATCACTTCCCTGGGAGTCGACATCCGTCTCAGCACCCGCGTTGGCAGAGATATTTCCTTTGAACAGATGGAAAAAGATTTTGATTATTTCTACCTGGCCACCGGCGCGCACAAGAGCCAGAAAATGCGGGTGCCCGGCGAAGAACTGGGCAATGTTTTCGGCGGCGTCGAATTCCTGCGGGACTTCAACGACAATGAAGAAAAGTGGATCAAAGGAGAAAAAACCCTGGGCAAGAAAGTGGCCGTGATCGGCGGCGGAAATTCCGCGATTGACGCGGCACGCGTCGCTTTGCGTCTGGGTTCTGAAGTCACGATTCTCTATCGCCGTCTGAGGCAGGATATGCCGGCGGCGGAAGAAGAAATCAAGGCAGCGGAAGAGGAAGGCATCAAGATTGAATATTTGATTGCACCGCTGAAAATTGACGGGAAAAAAGGCAAGGTCAGCTCCATTACCTGTCAGCGCATGACACTGGGCGATTTTGATTCAAGCGGACGAAAGAAACCTGTTCCCGTCGAAGGTTCCGAGTTCACGCTGAACGTCGACGCGATTGTTGCCGCTATCGGACAGGTTCCGGACATGAGCTTTGTCGACCAAAAGACCGGCGTTGAAATCAACAAGTGGGACTGCTACACAGTCGGCAAGGGATATAAGTCCCGCACCACCAATCCCCGCTATTTCGCGGGCGGTGACGCGGAGACAGGCCCCGATACCGTTATCGCAGCCATCGGAGCGGGACACCAGGCCGCTGACGACATCGATGCAGCCATTCGTATGGCCAACGGCGAACCCGCTTACGAAAAACCGGCCCGGGAAAAAATCGATGTGCCGCTTGTGATTGATGAAGAATCCATCGAAGCACCGCAGATACCAATGCCGGAAATGCATCACGATACCCGCAAGACAAATTTTGCGGAAGTGGAACTGGGCTTCAGCCGCGAAGATGCCATCAAAGAAGCCTGCCGCTGCCTGCGTTGTGACGCGTCCGTCTAACGAAGCAGCTGAAAAATCAATTGCAAAAGAGGTTTGCCTTTACGGGCAAACCTCTTTTTTTTCACGCCTCAGAATTTGAATAACGGTTGCTAGACACCCTATGTTCCGGCGATGTCATCATAATCTTTGTGAAGTGATGTATGACGCATTCAACTAGAGAGACCCCATCGCGACAAGCTCTTTAATATCGATATGCCTGGATTCGTCAACCATTAGACCCTCGTGAATCAGCTCGAGAACGCGCGGTTTTTCCTCGGGAAACTTGTAGCCTTCGTAATCCATGTGAAAAAGCGTTCCACCATTTCGGCCGGTCCAGGCATTCATATTGTGATCAAAACAAACCCTTCCTGTTACATTGAGCATTTCAATCATCAATTTTAATTCTTCGAGTCTTTCGTGAGGCGACGAAATGTGAAACCTTCCCTGACAGTAATCTTCGAAAATCTCCGTGCCCTGCCGTGGCACCAGGGGACGCGAACGGATATAATGGGGATTGATTTCATTTAAAACACGTGCTGTATTTTCCGCATGCTGACGCCAGCGCTCCCTGCCGCCCAGGTCCGGCATCCAGTACTCGGAAAGCTGAAAACCGGCGGCCATGGCCTTTTTCCCGCCATCAATCTGCTCGGCGCTGGTCACCCCTTTGCGGATAATTTTTAAAATTTCATCATCACCCGTCTCCAGGCCGACATGAATGCGGTCAAGGCCTGCTTCCCGAATGGCCTTCAATTCTTCCTGTTTTCGCTGTGACAGGGTCTTGGAACGGGTGTAAGACGTTACCCTGGTCACGCCCGGCAGTTTTTTACGCAGATGCCGCAGGACCTCGATGAATTCGTCCGGCCTCATAATCATGCTGTTGGCATCCTGAAGGAATACCGTTTTCCCGCCGTAATAGAGCCAGTTGAACACGTTGGAAAAACAATAATTCTCGCTCAGAAACGGATCGACGCTCAGAAGAGCCCTGTAGACATCCCTATTCAGCCGTCCTTCCTGGCCGATTTTAATGGAAACTTCCCGGATCTCATCCACCATGGCTCTGACCGTGTCAATATCCGCTTTAATGTCTTCTACGGAACGATAAACGAATCTGTGCCCCTTGTACATTTCGCAAAACGTGCATTTATTCCAGGGACAGTTTTCAGTCACCCTTAACAAAAGCGAGGCGCTCCCTCCTTCGCTGGGCGGCCGGTAAACCCCTACCGCAAATGATAATTTGCTTATCTTTTCAACATGATGCCTGTATAATTCATTTTTGGCGGCTGCTGTCATACCTCTCTCCTTTTTCTATCGTGAGAACTAATATAATGAGCTTTTACCTTTTGACAACATGCATTCGCGTCAAATCATGTATGCTTCAATGTGCGTTCATTTTAGGAAACCGGATAAGCCATCGGATAGCAGCCATTTTCCGCCGTCCATTACAGACAATGTGCGCTTCATATTTTTACAAAAAAACTTTTCAAAAACATGAATATGTCCTTGTCAAGAATGAATTCTTTATATATAAGGCGGACGTCATTTATTGCTTTTTCGACACAATAAAAAGACAGATTGCATCCACACGCGAATGGCTTCTTAAAGTGTCACCAAAAATACATTTTGCCTTTTATAAAAGGCAAGGAGGGAATTAAAGTATGGCTAATGAAAATTTGGAGAGTAAGCGATGGTTTATTGCCATTGCCGCCGTTGTCATTCAATTGTGCCTCGGCACCGTTTACGCATGGTCCGTTTTTAAGAATCCTTTAATGAACATGCACGGCTGGGACGGCAAGTCCGTTCAGTTAACCTTTATGCTCCTGATGGGGATCATCGGATGTGCCGCCGCTTTCGGCGGAACACTGGTCGACAAGAAAGGCCCCCGCTTTGTCGCCACGATCGGCGGCATCCTCTTTGGCATCGGCACCCTGGTTGCCGGCTACGCCGATCAGGTGGGAAACATCATGCTTCTTTATCTGGGTTTTGGTGTGATCGCCGCACTGGGAAACGGTTTCGGTTATGTCACCCCGATTGCTACCCTGATCCGCTGGTTTCCGGATAAACGAGGTCTGGTAA
>CAYMYR010000026.1:0-37185 GCA_964394715.1 uncultured Smithella sp. | reverse complement strand
TCCGAATGTCTTTTTCATGATCTGTTACCTCCCTGAGGGTTTTTGTTTTATTTGCTTTTATACTAATGAAATTTGCGTGCCAGAATTTCATGCAAAACAAAAAATGTTTACAACATCACGATTTATCACGTTATTTAATGACTATGGCGCCTGGCCAGGATCATGAAAAAAGCACGGTTGCGCCATTTCCTTCAATGGAACGTTTATCAGGATTGAACAAAACGTGTAAGACCCACTGAAAATCAATGTTCCTCATTTTATATTGACAAGATTGACTGACCGGCTTAAATACTTTCCTGAATTATATTTTCCTGAATATGTCTCATTAATACTAAATAAAGACCTTGTAATGACCCAACCGCTAAAAAAAGAGTGTCAGTCAAATTATACGATTTCTTTTCAATGGGAAGAACTGAATCTTTTCGTTGATCTTTCAGGCGAATTCGGTCTGAAAAATCTGAATGCTTTCACAGATGAAATCAAACGCGAGATTTCGCGGCAAAAAACACAATCCATAACCCTCGATCTTTCAGGAATCTGTTATCTGGACAGCGCCGCGGCCCTGGCCCTGGTCCAAATTGAAAAGGAGTCTGTCTCCCAAAATATTCCCTGCCGTTTAATCAATTTAAGTGATGAAGCCAAAGGAATCTTCAGCGTCATCCATGAAGACGCGCTGACCCATTTACCCATTCATGCGGAAAAGTCCGGCGAAGGCGTGATCAGCCAGATGGGGCAGGCATCGCTTTACCTGGCCCGCGATTTTGTAAATTTTGTAACATTTATTGGAGAACTGCTTGTCGCCCTGGCCTACACCTTGAGACATCCCCGGACGCTCCGCGGCAAAGATGTTCTTTTTTACGTTCGTCGTGCAGGTGTGGACGGTCTTCCGATTGTCGCTCTCATCGGCCTCCTGATGGGCTTGATCATGGCATTCATGTCTTATCTGCAGTTCAGGCAGTTCGGTGCAAATATTTATGTGCCCGCACTGGTCAGTTTTGCCATGGTCAAAGAGCTGGGACCTATCATGACGGCCATTTTAGTCGCTGGACGCTCCGGCTCCGCGTTTGCCGCCGAGATCGGCACCATGGTGGTTAACGAGGAGGTGGACGCGCTGCAGACCATGAGCTTTGATCCGGTCCGTTTCCTGGCGATCCCCAAGGTTCTGGCCACAGTTATCGTCGTGCCTATCCTGACCATTTACGCCGATCTTGCCGGAATTCTCGGCGGAATGATCATCGGCATCACCAGTCTGGATCTGACGGTAAAAACCTACATTACTCAATCGATGAAAACGATCCAGGTGTTTGATGTCGTCACCAGCCTGATCAAGGCTTCTGTGTTTGCCGGGCTTATTTCCGCCATCGGGTGCCAGCGTGGATTCCAGGTGCGCTCGGGCGCTCAGGATGTCGGCAAATATACGACCTCTGCCGTTGTTGCGGCAATTTTTTTGATTGTGTTGACCGATTCCATTTTTGCCGTTATGCTGTACTACGTCAAGCGATACAGTATTCTCTAGAAAAAATCGTCTGAGGGAGTTTGGTTTTTGGAACCGTCGAAGAAAACACCCATCATCACCGTAAAAAACCTGACCGCCCGCTTCGGCAATAATGTTGTTTTTGAAGATGTCAGCTTCGAGGTCTATAAAGGGGAGGTTCTGGTGATTGTCGGTGAATCGGGATGCGGCAAATCAACCCTACTGAGGATTATGATCGGTCTGCAGAAACCCACGGCCGGTCAGGTTTTGTTTCAGGGAACGGATATCACGCATGCCAGAGAAAAAGACCTGACGGATTACCGGCGGAATATCGGCGTCCTTTTTCAGTCCGGCGCCCTGTTCAGCTCGATGACGATCAAGGAAAATATCGCGCTTCCGCTTACGGAGTACACGGACCTCAGCCCCGGCGCCATCGACCAGATTATCAAAATGAAACTGGGCATGGTCAATCTGGCCGGCTACGAAAATCATCATCCGTCGGAGCTTTCAGGCGGCATGAGAAAAAGGGCCGGCATTGCGCGCGCCATGGCGCTGGATCCCCGTGTGCTTTTCTTTGACGAATTATCCGCCGGACTCGATCCGGTAACGGCGGTGGAACTGGACGATCTGATCATCAAAACCAATGAAGCATTGGGGACAACCATGGTGATTGTTACCCATGAACTGGAATCTATTTACAAAATAGCCCATAGAGTGTTAATGTTGGACAAAGAGGCCAGAGGAATGATCGCCGAAGGAACGCCCCTGGAATTGAAAGAACATTCAACCGATCCTCGGGTGAAAAGCTTCTTTTTGCGTAAGCTGCCTGCCACACCCACTGAACAGAGGTTTTATGACAACTAAAAGTTCGAAATTTTTAATCGGTCTTTTCGTCATTATCGGCCTGCTGATCCTGTCCGCCGTTATCATCTGGGTCGGGGCATCCAGAATTCTGATGAAGGGGTCCCTCTACGCGGTATATTTTGATGAATCCGTCCAGGGATTGCAGGTGGATTCCGCCATCAAATACCGGGGCGTGGAAATCGGAACGGTCCAGAGCATAGGCGTCGCGCCGGATCACCGCCTGATTGAAGTGATCATGAAGATTGACCTGGAGAGCAATATGCAGCACCAGACCATTGCCTCACTGAAAACGGCCGGCATCACCGGCATTGTTTTTATTGAACTCGACCGGATCGCTGAAGGCGAATTGGCCAATTCGCCCAAGCTTCATTTCAAACCGGATTATCCGGTCATTCCGTCACGCAAATCGGAAATCAGCCGTTTTCTTTCTGACACGAGCATCATCATGCAAAACATCAAGGACATCGACTTCAAGGGCATTTCCATCAGTCTGAAAAATACCGCTTTGGCCATTGAAAATTTCGCAGCAGGAAAACGAATCAACAATATCATGGCTAATCTGGAATCCACCTCCGCGAATCTCGACAAGACCATTGCCAGCATCAACAAAACGATTGGCCAGGGCAAGGTGGATAAAACCATCACGGAAGCCCTGGGCGTAATGTCTGATGCCCGCAGTCTGATCCAACAGACAAAAAAAGAAATAGACTCTTTAAATCTGCGCGAAAAATCAGATCGAACAGATGTGATTCTGTCGAACATCGATAAAAAAACAGTAACCATCACAAACAACCTGGAAGACACATCGGAAAATTTGCGGACAGCCTCGGAAAACATTCAAAGACTTTCAGAGAGCTTAAACCGAAATCCGTCGCAGCTGATCTTCTCAAAACCGCCACCGCCGCGACAGCCTATGGAGTAACGAAAGGAACTGCATCATGCGTTTTTTTACTGGCAAGCGAAAAAGTTTTCTGAAAAAAAACACTGCATTCTTTATAATGGTGATTGCCTGTTTGCTTCTGGCCGGATGTTTCACGGGTGCAAAGCCGCCGTACAATGTAGACCGGTATATAATAAATTACCCGGCGCTCTCCTGGAATCAGCCGGGCAAACTCGATGCTTCGATCAAATTCAACCGGTTTTCCATTGCCGCCGCTTTCAATTCTGCGCGAATGATCTTTCGCAACGATGATTACAGGATAGACTCCTTTAATTATTCCCGCTGGGTAGTCAATCCCGCGGACATGATCGCCGACAGGCTTTTCGAGGACATGACGGGCAGCGGTTTCTTCCAGACCGTTTTCCCCTATCAGGAAGCCCACGATGGACGCTTTATCGTTTCAGGCGCCGTTGAAGAATTTCTGCTCAGCATCGACAAAAACGGCAAAACCGCCGTCATAAGAATGACCATCGCACTGCAGGATTCCAGAGTGAAATCGTCCGTCAAGAGAACGATCTTTCAGAAAAAATATTTTCGGACAGAACCCCTGCAGGAATCATCGCCACAGGGATATTGCGATGCTGCAAGCCGCGCCATGCAGCATCTCTCCCGGGAAATCATCGGCGATATTTACGCGGCAATTAAAAACACCTCTTCCCCGACGGCGGACTCCCCATGAAAGAGCTTTCGCTGCAAAGCCGCTCACGCTTTGAGATGATCGACATCACTGCGGCTGTCCGGCAGGCGGCGCGCGAGGCAAAAATCGACTCGGGCATCGCGCTGGTTTATACACCCCATACCACCGCCGCGATCACGATCAATGAAAACGCCGACCCGGACGTGCCCCGTGACATCCTTGCGGCGCTGGACCGTGCCGTTCCATTGTCTTCAAATTACCGGCACGCGGAAGGCAATTCCGCGGCGCATGTCAAATCCTCGCTGGTCGGCGCATCGGAAATGGTCATCATTGAAAATGGAAACCTTGTTTTAGGAACCTGGCAGTCGATCTTCTTCTGTGAATTCGACGGACCGAGAACGAGAAAAGTTATTGTTAAGTTTATCCCTTAAGCAGGGATCTAATGTTTTAGGTTTTACGTAAAAAACGGCTACGCTAAACGCATCAACTACCCCTAACACCTCACACCTAACACCTAACTCTTAACACCTAACACTTTTATCATCTGTTCATGGATCAACCCGTTGCTCGCAACAAGAGCAGGTGATTGAATGTTCCATTTTCCTCCCGTCAGATCGGAAACGACGCCGCCCGCTTCCGTAACCATCAGGCAGCCCGCGGCAGTGTCCCATGGCTTGAGCTTCAGCTCCCAGAAACCGTCAAACCTTCCGGCGGCAAGATATGCCAGGTCCAGCGCGGCGGCACCGGCACGCCGAATGGCCTGCACCCTCACCGCCATCGCGTTAAAAAAGTCAAGATTGTTGTCCGCACTGACCCGGATATCATAAGGAAAGCCCGTCGCCAGAAGACTTCGCGACAGATCGTTCTCCGAAGAAACCTGTAATTTCGTCCCGTTGAGATACGCCCCGCCCGCGCGCGCGGCGGTAAAAAGGTCATCCCTGGTCGGATCGTAAATAACACCCAGTTCAACCCTTCCTTCATGCTCCAGCGCAATGGAAACGCAAAAAAACGGAAATCCGTGGGCGTAATTGGTGGTGCCGTCCAGCGGATCAATGATCCAGCGCATGATCGCCTGCTCATTTTTCGCGGCCGATTCTTCCGATAAGATTCCGTGTTCGGGATAGCGTTGGCTGATCTGTGTCAAAATAAGCTCCTCAGACATTTTATCCGCTTCCGTCACCAGATCGATGCTTCCTTTATAATAAACCCGGTTTTGTTTTGTTTGTTTGTCCGCCAACATCTTCCCCGCCTGACGGGCAAGATTCCCGGCAAATTCCATCAGCTCTGTCATCACGATACGGGCTCCTTGATGCAAATTTTGAAGTGTAAGTAAAACACAAAGAGCATTAAAAAGTAAGCATAATCTTAAAAGTTGCGCTGTCAAAAAAATAGTGATAAACAAAAGAAAAAAGTGTTTATTTGTGATAGGTTAATGACGAAAGAAAACAACGCCGATTTCAACGCAGCGGATTTGAAACAGGCTCGAGAAAGTTCAGGTCTGACCCTGAATGAATTGCACGAGCGAACGAGAATCAGCGCGCGTTATCTGGAAGCCATTGAAAATGGCGATTTTCATGTGCTGCCCGTCCCGACCTATTCTAAAAATTTCATCAGGACATACGCTGATGCCATAGGGATCGACAGCGGTCCGGTTCTGCAACGTTATGAAAATTATCTCAAGAACCTGCATGCGCCGGCAGCAGATGAGGAAGCCGAACAAACCTGTCAGGTGAAACCGCCCGCCAGGCCGAAACCATACAAAGCTCTCCTGTGGATCCTGCTGATCATCATTATTTTTGCAAGCGCAGCTTTTTTTATCAGCAACCGGGATACCCGGGTGCAGGAGTCCGTGCAAAAAACCACGGTTCAAAATCAAAAGGAAGTCTTCGCCCCGGCAACCAAATCAGAACAGCCCGCTGCCATGCCGATTGAAATCAATCTGCAAAAACCGGAAAATCCTGTCGTCTCAAAACCAAACGACAATCAACCACAGGCTGTGGAAACAATCAGCGTGAAAAGCTGGTCAGACCAGGCAACGGATCAAAAACAAAACAAAGAACCTGAAAAACCGGCGCCTTCCCCTGAAAAGAAAAACGCCAAAAAAGAAGCACTTCATCATGATGAAGAATTATCCACGGTGGTTATCCAGGCAACCGAAGAAACCTGGATTCGGATTCAGGCTGATGATAAAGCGGCATTTCAGATGATGCTCAAGGCCGGTGAAAACGTTTCGCACAAAGCCGCGCGTTTTAACGTGGATATAGGCAATGCGGGCGGAGTGCGAATATCGTTTAACGGGAAAACCCTTAAAAATTTAGGCAAGCCGGGCCAGGTCATTCACCTGAGCCTGCCATAAAACAAAAACGAAAGAGGGAATGTGATATGTTTGGAATAGGAATACCGGAATTACTGATTATACTGGTTATTATCCTGATTATTTTCGGCGTTGGAAAACTGCCGGAAATCGGTTCGGCCCTGGGCAAGGGAATTAAAAACTTCAAGAAATCCGTCTCGGACAACAGCGACTCAAGCGAACCGCCGGCAAAAAAACCGGAGGAAAAGTAGAAACTGTCCCGCCTTTAATATTTCTCCGATCCGTGGCTTCATGTCAAAAAGCAACGCATGTTTACCAGGGGTAAACATGCGAAGGGGTCAAGGTATGCCGCAAAACTTTTCTGAAAGCATCTCCTGCCCTTTCATACAAAAAAGGGGGGCCTGCTCCGATTATCTCCCTATGATCACCTCTCCCGTGTCGGTGATCAGCTTGGACGGCAGATGAAATAGATTCTTATAAATATCCTGCAGACCTTTCGACATGGACTTGAAAGGAATGGCTTTGACCAGGGGATCGTTCCATTTCCCCTGCGCATGAAAATAAAGCGTCAACAGCCTCCTTTTGTCATCGGTAAGTATCCAACCCGCAACCGGAACATAACTTACGATCTTATCGACCGTCTGGAGAGGTTGTATTCCAATATTATGATTCAGTTCCTCCCGGAGAATATCGGTTGTCCCCACAACAGATATATTCATGGAATCGCTTTTGATGAACAGATCGTCACTGGACAGGATACCCTCCTCGAGGAAGAATTTCCCGTTAATCGACGTGAATGGCATCCCCACGGTGACCATATCCGGCAGCTGGAATTTCAGCAATTGAGACACGTTCAGGATGGAGAACACCTTGGATAAAACGGCAAATTTATTCAGGGAACCCTTTTCCATCAGGACCGTTGCGGTTCCCCTTGCCGTTTTCTTGAGATCAGACAGGGCCTCCCCTTCCGCGGTCAAATCACCCTTCATCGTCAGTGTGCCGGCGATCGATACTCTTTCAAAACCTGCATGTTTTAAAATTTGTTCTGCCGACATCTTCGAGATCATAAAATTCATGTTGTATTTCGCAGCGCCGTCTTTGGGAAAAACAATCTGCCCTTTCCCGGAGAAAGCACCGTCGAAGGCATTCATTTCCCAGGCGGGGACATCCAGGGCCCGCTGTCTGTAAGTTAATACGGTCGAGAGCTCTGAGCAGGGAATCGAATATATCTTTCCCCGATAAGCGTGAACAGAGGCCTTCAATGACAACTCCTCGTCAGAAGCTGATTCTTTTTTTGGGTGGACATTCAAGCCGGACAGAAGAATAATATCATCCGTATCGAGAAAAGGTGCAGTAACGCGGATGTCGAAAAATGGCTTTTTCAAATCCGGCATAATGCCTGTCACATGGAATACCGAATGATTCAACCCGGCGGACAGCCTGTTGACTAAAAGCTGATTGTCCCTGAAAACAAAATCCCCTGTAAAGTTTTTCAGCCTGATTGTACCGGAGGGGCTTAGCAATCCGACATCTTCAAGGTTCAGGAGGGCTGATGAAACGTTGATACTGACAGACGGGTTGCTGAAGTTTTGCAATGTTGCCCTGCCTTGCACCGGGGATTTCCCGATTCTTCCTGTAAGCAACGATGTATCCAATCTGTTTTTGCCGATGCTGACCGAGCCTTTTAAGACACTGATCGGTCTGAAGGTTTCGATGGGCCTGAAGGTGACGCCGGAAAATGTGACATTGCCCTGCAAATCAAGATCTGCAATGGATTCTGCGGCGCCGCTGCCTGTAAGTGCAAACTGCATGCTCCCGACCGGCTGATATTTGCCCATTTGCGGCAGGTTCGATAGCAGATGCTCCATTTGAAAGGGATTGGATTCAACGGCAAAATGGGAAAACACCTTGTCTTTGAACCTGTATTTGGCGGCGGCGTTTATCCTTAAAGAAGCCAGCCAGAAGGAGAAGGCTTCAATCTGCCATTCGCCGGATCTGAAGCTGGACTTGAAAGCAACCTGATTCTTTTGCGATGGCTGTTTGGTGAAAACATCTCTATAATTATAGGTTGCATCCGTAAGTTCCCAGTCGCCATCTAAGTTATAGTGATCCGTCGTTCCCGATCCTGTCATCCGGAGGAACGTCTTCCCCGTGAACACAAAATTACTGCCTCCGTCGATGCCAAGAAGCCACGCGACTTCTTTTTGTCCGGGATTCATCGTCAGGGTAAACGGGTAGCCGGAAGGGCCGGACATGCAATAACCGGTAATTCTTCCCTCAAGGGCCATCGGTGATTCTCCGAATTTGCCGGTCATATGATGCAGGAACATGTCCCTGCCAAGGAATTCCAGCTCACCCCTGATACCGCTGATAACAGGAACGTTCTTACCATACGAAACAATCCCTTCATTCACCCCGACCTTGACGTGAAGAACTTTGCAATTTTCATTTTCACCCATATGGGCAAGCTGGCTGATCCTCCCCTCAATACTGCCTTCTTTCAGCTGATACTTCCCCCCCCTGATATTGGTTTTGATAAAGTCGGCCACGCCTTCAGCAATGATTCCATAGGGAATAAAAGGGCCCAACTTCTCCAGAGAAATCCGCGAGGAGGAAGCTTTCGCTGTAATCAGCGGATCCTTCTTGTCGATATCTTTGATGGCCGCACTTCCCGATATTTTAAAATCATCGACCACAAGTTCCATTTTTTCCAGAATGATTTCAGACGGGGTGCGCTGTACCGCATATTTAAGACTTGCATCTTTCGGCGTAAGAGAAGCTTGGAACACTTGCGGGTATTGCAGATGCAGATTCTTTACGGCAACAGATCCTTCCGAACTGAATCGGTGCGCGTCCCCCTTGATACGGACATCAATATTCAGGCCTCCCGCCGCTTTCCGGAAAGGCAGGTACTTTTTCCAATACGGCTCATATTGATCTATGCTCAGACCCGTCGCGATGATCCTGGCATTGATGCGGCTGTTGGCCAAGGATTCATTCTTGGCGGGAAACCGGATGCCGCCATTGACGGACAAAGTACCCTTCTTCCCGTTCTGATCTAAAGCGGCGAGAAAATTAAGATCCGTCGCCCGCCCGAAGATGGGCTTCCGGATGCCAAAACCTATATCCGAGAGCCTGATTGTCCACCCTGAGGGGATGATGTGATGATCGGTAAAGGTCAGCGCTCCGTCAGTGATGACCATTCTTCTGATCTCTATGGGAGGGGTTTTTTGACTTTCCAGGAGGTCACTGATATTCAGGACGCCGTTACTATCCCGATACAAGCTGCATGACGGCTTCTCAAAATGCATTTTTTTGATAACAATTTTTCCCGTCAGCAGAGGAAGAACGGCCACTTTGAACGAAAGTCTCTCAATTGCCGCAAAGGTGTCCTTCCCGTTTCTTTCCTTGATCTCAATGCCCCGGAAAGTGAAGGTAGGACCAAACCAGAAAGAAAAGTCCTGATTTTCATAGGATACTTCACGGTTCAGCGTTTTGTTGAGAAAGGCAACAATCTCCGCCTTGCGGGCATCCAGGTTGGACAAGGTGAACAGAACCGTGGCGACGCCCCCTGCAGCGGAAACAGACAGGAATGCTATAATCGCAAGGATAACAATCTTCTTCCGGGTCGTTTTTTTCATAAAGGGAAAAAATGGAATGATAATAAAAGCCTGACAGATCAATGTCTATCAGGCTCTTGTTAACATTATGTCTTCAGGCACACCTCAAAAAGGAACATCATCCATCGGCGCACCGCCGCTTTGCGCAGAGGCCGCTGCCGGATCATCGGCTTTTCCCTGCCCCCTGGAATCAAGCATTTTCATGTCGTTGGCCACAATTTCCGTTGTGTAACGCTTCACACCGTCTTTGTCCTCCCATGCGCGCGTTTGAATGCGCCCCTCGATAAAAACCATTTTCCCCTTCACGAGGTAATTGCCGCAAATCTCGGCCAGTTTTCCGAACGTCACAATCCGATGCCACTCTGTTTTCTGAACTTTCTCGCCGTTTTTATCTTTCCATTGCTCATCAGTCGCCAGATTGAAGTTGGTAACCATGGTTCCGTCCGGAGTATATCGAACTTCCGGGTCCTTACCCAGCCTGCCGATCAAGATCGCCTTATTGATCATTTTTCCTCCCCCTCTTGTGAATAAAGTGGCTGCATCATACATAAAAAACCACCCCAAGCAAACACATTTTTTATTCATCAAACGCCCGATTCAAGAGAAATTCCGACCACAATCATGCTTGACTAATCATTAAAAAAAATATAGTCAGATGAACTTTAAAAAAAGCGGAGAAATTATGGAAGATAATGATCTTTTAAAGGTTCGCCTGGAAAAAATTGCGGCCTTAAAAGCAGCCGGTGTGGATCTGTATCCCAATGATGCGAAGCCTCAAAATACGACGGCCGAAATCATGGACAAATTCGGCGAAAGTGACAGCGACTCGCTGACAGGGCTGACGGAACAATTTTCGCTGGCTGGCCGGCTGATGGCCATTCGCAGCTTCGGCAAGGCGGCATTTGTCAAGCTTCAAGACCGCAAGGGTCAAATGCAATGCTATGTTGCAAAAAACATCCTGAGCGAACAGGATTTTTCCATTTTTAAAAAGCTGGATATAGGCGACATCATTTATGTTTCCGGAAAGCTCTTTCGGACCAAGACCAATGAATTGACACTGGAAGCCCAAAACCTGCGCCTGATGGCCAAATCGATTCACCCTTTGCCGGAAAAATGGCACGGCCTTACAGATATCGAAACAAGATACCGGCAACGTCACCTGGATCTGATCTCCAATCCGGCGGTCAGAGAAATTTTTTACCGCCGCAGCCTGATCATAAAACTGATGAGGCAGTTCATGGACCGGCATGAATTTCTGGAAGTGGAAACGCCCATGATGCAGCCGCGGGCCGGCGGCGCAGTTGCCCGTCCTTTCAAAACCCACCATAACGCGCTGGACCAGGATTTCTACCTGCGCATTGCCCCCGAGCTTTATTTAAAGCGCCTCGTCACCGGCGGGCTGGAAAGGGTTTACGAAATCAACCGCAACTTCCGGAACGAAGGCATCTCGACATTTCACAACCCTGAATTCACCATGATGGAGTTCTATTTAAGCTACGCCACTTACGAGGACCTGATGTCCTTTACGGAAGAATTATTCGTCTTCATTGCCCAAAATATCTTTAATGGACTTCGCTTTACTTATCAGGGATCGGAAATCGACCTGACGCCGCCCTGGCGGCGTCTTTCCGTCAAAGATGCCCTTCTGCAGATCGCCGGCATGGAACCCGCTGATTTGAGTGACCCCGCAAAAACCATTGCATTTGCCCGCAGGGTTGGATGCGATGTCAAGGAAACGGACCCCCATGGAAAAATTTTAATGGCCATTTTTGATGAACTGGTTGAAAAAAAGCTGATCCAGCCCACTTTTATTACACAATATCCCGTGGCGGTTTCACCGCTTTCCCGCCGGTCCAACACCGACCCGGAACTGGTGGACCGGTTTGAACTCTACATTTCCGGACGGGAAATCGCCAACGCTTTTTCCGAATTGAACGATCCCGCCGATCAGCGTGAACGTTTCCTCCAGCAGCTCAGGGAAAGGGAAGCCGGTGATGACGAAGCACACGAAATGGATGAAGACTATGTACGCGCACTGGAGTACGGTATGCCGCCGACGGCCGGGGAAGGCATCGGCATTGACAGGCTGATCATGCTCTTTACCGATTCAGCATCCATTCGGGACGTCATCCTGTTCCCGCTTTTGAGAACCAGACAGGAATGAGACACGCTCCGGAATTGATTAAGCGGTAAAAACCGCGTTGATCCGACAGGATATTTTTTAATGCCCTACGAGTTTTTCATCAGCAGAAGGTACATGAGAGCGAAACGCAAGCAGGTTTTTGTTTCGATCATCACCTTTATATCGATTTTCGGGATATTCCTCGGCGTCGCCGCTTTGATTATCGTACTGGCCGTCATGAACGGTTTTGAAGAAGACCTGCGCACCAAAATTTTAGGAATCAAATCTCATATCGAAGTCACATCGGGTATGAACGCACCCCTGAAAAATTATCATGCCCTCCGGGAAGAAATCGATAAAACCCCCGGCGTCGTCGCTTCCACACCCTTTATCTACACGGAAGCCATGGTCCGGGGCAACAACAGTGTTACCGGCGTTGTTATCCGGGGCCTGGATACTCAAAGTTCGTCTAAAGTGATTCATCTGGGAAAAGTCCGGGAGGGCAGTCTGGAGCATCTCAATATCATCCCCGAAGACGTACTGAAAGAACTGCCTGAAACCGACAAGGGCCTGGCCGGCATCGTAATCGGCAAGGAAATGGCAAGAAACATGGGAATGTTTCTGTACGACACCATCACCATCATTTCCCCGGCCGGCGGCATTTCCACTCCGATGGGCATGGTGCCCCGCATGAAAAAATTCGTCGTGGTGGGCATCTACGAATCCGGTTTTTATGAATACGACTCCAAACTGGCTTTCCTTTCGCTGAAAAGCTGCCAGGAATTTCTGGACATGGGAGACACCGTCTCGGGAATCGATATCGTCGTCAACGATATCTACAAGGCCGATGTAATCGCCCGAAGCATTCAAAACAGGCTGGGCTTTCCCTTCTTCACGCAAAACTGGATGCAGATGAACAAAAACCTGTTTTCAGCGCTCAGGCTGGAAAAACGCGTGATGTTTATCATTCTGAGCCTGATCGTTCTGGTGGCCGCCTTCAACATCATCAGCGCCCTGATTATGGTGGTCATGGAAAAAAACAAGGACATTGCCATTTTAAAGTCCATGGGGGCAACATCCGCCACCATCATGAAAATATTTATTTATCAGGGGCTGATTGTCGGGGTGGTCGGCACTTTTTTCGGATGCGTCGCCGGCCTTTTCATTGCCTTGAATTTACAAAAGATTTCCCTGTTTGTGGAAAAAATCTTTCATTTTAAAATACTGCCGGGAGACGTATACTATTTGAGCGAGCTTCCTTCCAAGGTCAATTATGCAGATGTGGTTACCATTGTGATCGGAACGATACTTATTTGTTTTATATCAACCATTTATCCGTCTTTTCGAGCATCGCGGCTGGATCCCGCTGAAGCCCTGAGGTACGAATAATCCATGAAGCGCGGGCAAATATGATTGTACTGGACAATTTATCGAAAACCTTTATAAAAGACGGCAATAGAATTGAAGTCTTGCGAAATTTAAAACTTGAGGTTAAGAAGGGTGACTCTCTGGCTGTCCTGGGGGTATCCGGTGCGGGCAAAAGTACGCTCATTCATATTCTCGGGACACTGGATCATCCGACGTCGGGTACGCTGCTGATTGGCGGCAACAATGTTTTCGAGTGGGGTGAAAAAAAAATTGCCTCGTTCCGAAACCGGACGATTGGCTTTATTTTTCAGTTTAATAATCTGCTGCCGGAATTTACAGCCCTGGAAAACACGATGATGCCGGCGCTGATCAGCGGGCTCGGCAGAAATCAGGCAGCGGAGAAAGCGTTTCAACTGCTTCAGGAAGTAGGTCTGGAGCATCGAGTGAAGCACAAACCCGGCGAACTGTCCGGAGGCGAACAGCAGCGTGTCGCCATCGCCCGCGCTCTGGTGATGGAACCTGAAATCCTGCTGGCCGACGAGCCGACAGGAAATCTTGACACGGAAACAGGAAAAAAGATAGAAGACATCCTGCTTCATTTGAACAATGAAAAAAAAATAACTTTAGTTGTTGTCACGCACAACAAAATACTGGCAGACAGGATGTCCAAGAGAATCGGCCTGCGTGATGGAGAGATTTATGATATTCAATAAAAAAACTTTTCATGTGTTGTTGGTTGCAATTCTTTGCGTTTTTTGCCTTGTTGCTCAAGCCCGTGCGCAAAACATCAAAAGAATCTGTATTCTGCCGTTTGACGTGCACGCGGGCGACCAGAGCGGAAACCTGCAGGAATCCTTTTACAATCATCTGGTAAAGGAATTTCAAAAAGAAAAAACCATTGAAATCATCAGGGCGGGGGATTTTACGGGGAGCAGCGCCGCCGTCACAAAAAGCAAGGCCGTCTCGACGGGAAAAGCCCTGAAAGCGGATTATGTTGTCACCGGCAGCATCACACAATTCGGTGAAACCATCAGCGTTGACGCGCAAATCATCAATATCGCGCTGGAGAAAGTCTCTCCGTCCGCATCTGTCCAGGGAAAAGAATCCACCGGCCAGGAAGCGCTGGCGGCGGAAATCAAAACGTCGCTGCTGGCCCATACGGGTTTTCTGGATACCATTGCGCGAATTGATATTGCCGGCAATTACCGGGTCGGTGCCGAGGCCATCCGGCAACAGCTGCGCAGCAAGGCGGGGAACCCCCTTAGCGAAGATAATGTATCCGCCGACATCAAAACCATCTATAAAATGGGTTTATTTGAAGACGTCAGCGCAAAGGTGACATCGGAGGCTGAAGGCAAGGTACTGACCTTCACGGTAATCGAATCCGGGCTGATATCGGAAATCCGGCTGACCGGCAACAAGAAACTGGACCGCGACGACATCCTGGGCGTCATGACAGTCAAAACCCGGCAAAGCCTCAATCAGGGAAAGATAAAAGAAGACCTTGAAAAGATCAAAGATCTTTATGATTCCAAAGGCTACTACAATGCCGAGATTAGTGAACGCATAGAAAAAGAGGGGGAAAAGGATTATGTGCTGATTCTGGACATTCAGGAAAACAAACGGATCTATATCCGTTCCATTACGTTTGAGGGAAACGAAGCTTTCACCGAAAAAGATCTTATCAAACAGATGAGCACAAAAAAGCGCACTTTGCTGGGGTTCATCACCGACGACGGCATTCTGAAAAGTACGGAGCTCAAACAGGATGTACAGAAAATTTCTTCTTTTTATTTCAACAACGGCTTTATCAACTCCCAGGTCGGCGATCCCGTCATCACTCACGATGCAAAAGGCATCTACATTAAGATCGCCATTCAGGAAGGCAAAAGATTCAACATTGGCAAGGTTGAAATATCCGGGGACGAGATTGGAATATCCAGGGAAAGTTTATTTGCACTTTTAAAAACACAGGAAGGAAAGAACTATAGCCGCGAAGCGGTCATGAAAGATATTGAAACCATCACTGTGGCGGCCAACGACGAAGGCTATGCCCACGCCGATGTCAATCCGAAAATCGTCACGCATGACGCCGAACAGCTTGTTGACATCAATTTCCAGCTGATCAAGGGCGAGCCCGTTCACATCGCGCGTATCGGCATTTCAGGCAACACCACTACGCGCGATAAAGTGATCCGGCGGCAGCTCGCCATTGTAGAAGGCGATTTGTATTCGACCACCAAATTGAAACAAAGTTATAACAACTTAAACGCGCTTCGTTATTTTGAAGAAGTCGATTTCCAGACGGAAAAAGCACCGGACAACAAGATGGACGTCAATATCCGGGTAAAGGAAAAAAATACAGGCATGTTCATGGTCGGCGCGGGATACAGCGCCGTTGACCAGGCCGTGGTTATGGCTCAGGTCTCCCAGCAGAATTTCCTGGGCTACGGGCAAATCCTGAGTCTGAAAGCCTCCCTGGGTTCCAAAACCAACAACTATGAACTGTCCTTCATCGAGCCCTGGCTTTTTGATCTGCCGCTGTGGACCAAAGCGGATGTCTGGAAGTACAAGAAGGAATACGACTCCTACACGCTGGATACGAAAGGGGCCGGTCTTACCTTTGCTTACCCGATCTGGAATAAAATCAGCGGATCGATAGGCTACCGATTCAGCATGGACAATATTCAGGACGTTAATTATTTAACGGCCTCTTATTACATTCTGGCTCAGCAGGGAGAAAGAACAACGAGCTCAGTCACGGTCGGTCTGGGCTATGACACGACAGACGATACGGTTTTCCCCACCAAGGGAATAAAGGTCAACGTTTCCGCACAGCACGCTGGAAACCCTTTTGGCGGCAACACGCACTTTACCAAATATTCCGGTTATGCAGCCGGTTATTATCCGCTCTTCTGGGATATCGTTTTAGGTGCAAGAGGACGCATTGGATACTTGCAAAACAATGATGACAGTGATACCAGCCTTCCCATTTACGAAAGATATGTTCTGGGCGGCATCAATTCACTTCGCGGCCTGCGTTATGTGGGCGTGATTAATTCCGGAACCAGCGACGTAATCGGCGGCACCTCCATGCTGACGTTTTCTCTTGAGGTTGTATTCCCTCTGATCAAAGACGCCGGCATGAAAGGCGTCATATTTTATGACGCGGGCAACACCTGGGAAGGCGGCTACCGGATCGATGATTTAAGAATGACGGCCGGCGGCGGCATCCGCTGGTATTCCCCAGTAGGACCTTTGCGCCTCGAATACGGCTACGTGCTGGATCGAAAGGGTTTAAACGACGACGCCTCGGGTCGATGGGAATTTACAATCGGCATGTTCATGTAGAAGCAAAATGAAGTTTAAACTTCATCATTCAAAAATAGACTAACTTTTAGGGAGGAAATTTCAATGAAGAAAAATATTTTTATCATCTCGGGACTGATTCTGCTTCTTTTTGTTTGGAGCACTGCATCTTATGCTGAAGAAAAGATCGGTTTCGTCAATATGCAGGACATCCTGTTAAATTCGAATGCCGGCAAAAGAGCCGAAGCAGAGTTTAAAAAGATTGTCGATAGAAAGCAGGCCAGCATTAAAGCGATGGAAAATGAAATCCAGAAAATGCAGGACGAACTGGAAAAACAGAGTGCGGTGATGGCCGCCGCCACGCGCAAAGCCAAACAAGAGGCCTACATGAAAAAAATGCGCGAATACCAGCGTCTGGTCGATTCCAGCAACCAGGAACTGCAGAAGAACAAGCAGGATAGTATCGCGAAAATGGTTCCGGACATATCAAAAATCGTCAGCAGCATTGCTGAAAGGGAAAAATTTACCGTGATTATGGACACCATGTCCGTGCATTATTTTTACGACAAATCACACGACATCACGAAAAAAGTCATGGCGGAATACAACAAACTTTAAGAAAACCGCCTTCACTTCATGAAATGAACAAAACCATTCAGGAAATAGCCGCCATGGTCGGTGGTTCGGTTGTGGGCGATGAAACAAAAGTCATCGCTCACATCCGGCCGATTGACGAAGCAGGAGAAAATGATCTTACATTTATCGCCGGCGAAAAATATTTCAAAATGCTCAACGCGTCGCGCGCGGCGGCAATTCTTGTTCCGCCGGGGCTTGCAGCACCGGAAAAAAACCTGATTGTCGTGGCCGATCCTTATGTGGCCTTCGCAAAACTCCTTTCGGTATTTTATCCTGTTGATCACGGCCCGGCGGGCATCCACCCGGATGCCATTATCGAAGAAGGCGCCAACGTATCCCCTGAAGCAACGGTCATGCCCCGGGTCTTTATCGGACACGGAGCCACCATCGAAAAAGGTGCGGTCATTTATCCCGGTGTGTTTATCGGGCGCGGAACGAGCATCGGCGAAGACACCATTCTTTATGCAAACGTCAGCGTTTATCATGGCTGTGTCATCGGCAAAAGAGTAATTCTGCATTCGGGAGTCGTGATCGGGGCGGACGGATTTGGTTTTGCCGCACCGGGCCAGGGGAACGATAAAATTCCCCAGGTCGGCATCGTGCAAATTGACGACGACGTGGAGCTGGGCGCGAATACGACCGTTGACCGGGCAACGCTGGGCAGGACCTGGATTCAGCGAAATGTCAAAGTCGATAATTTTGTGCAAATCGCTCACAATGTTGTGATCGGTGAAAACACGGCCATTGCGGCGCAGACCGGTATTTCAGGGTCCACAAAGATAGGCCGCGGCGTGATGATCGGCGGGAAAGTCGGCATTGTCGGCCATATCTCCATTGGAGACGGCGTCAGAATTGCCGCCGGATCAAACATCCACAAGGACGTTCCTGCAGGCACCGTCGGCGGCGGCACTCCGTTTCTTCCCTATAAAGAATGGCTGCTTGTGGAATCCGGTAAAACAAAACTTCCCGAAATCCGTTCCCAGCTGAAAAAGCTGATCAAACAGGTAGAGCAACTGGAAATCAAAACAAGTAAAACAGGTGATCATCAAACATGAAAATTCATCCCACGGCCATTGTAGCAGCGGACGCCCAGTTGGAAGAAGGCGTGGAAATCGGTCCCTATTCAATTATTGGACCTGAAGTCAAAATCGGGAAAAACACCGTTATCGGCCCGCACACGGTCATCGATAATTACACACAAATCGGCGAAGGCTGTAAAATCCTGCAATTTTGTTCCATTGGAGCCCCTCCCCAGGATCTGAAATTCGGCGGGGAAAAAACCGGGGTCATTATCGGAAACTTTAATACTATCCGGGAATATGTCAGCATCCACAGGGCAACAACGGCCGATACAGGCATGACGGTCATGGGGGACCATAATCTTCTGATGGCCTATGTTCACATTGCCCACAATTGTCAGCTGGGTGATCACGTGATTGTGGCCAATTCGACGGGGCTTGCCGGGCATGTTCATGTGGAAGATTATGCCATTATCAGTCCGCTGAGCGGCGTCCATCAATTCTGCCGCATCGGCGCGCACGCCATGATCGGCGGCGCATCCGCCGTGGTGAAAGATATTCCTCCCTATACCATAGCCAACGGCAATCGGGCCACCCTGTTTGGGCTGAACCTGATCGGGCTGCAAAGACGAAATTTCCCGGAGAGTTCCATTGCCGCCCTGAAACACGCCTATCGAATCATCTTCCGCTCCGATCTTCTTCTGGAAGAGGCTCTGGTAAAAGCCTCGGAGGAAGTGGAAGACTGCCCCGAAAAGCGTCATTTTATCGAGTTTATTCAAAAATCAAAAAGAAGCATTTGCCGCTAGAGAGAAAGAAATGGCAACAGACAGAAAAAAAATCAAAGTCGGCGTAGTGGGCATCGGCCATCTCGGCAGTTATCATCTGCAGAAATACGCCAAGATTGACCATTGTGAAATCAGCGCTGTATCCGACTCGCAGATCGAAAAAGCGAAGAAGGCTGCTGATCTTTATTCATGCCAGGCTTTCACGGACCACCGGGAAATGATTGGCCAGGTTGATGCCGTAAGCATCGCCGTTCCCACAGGCGCCCACCACGCGGTTGCCAGAGATTTTCTTTCCGCAGGCGTTGATGTGCTGATCGAAAAGCCCCTCTGCGCGACCCTCGAAGAAGCGGACGACCTGCTTGCGCTGGCAAAAAAAAACAACCTCGTTTTCCAGGTCGGTTTTGTGGAACGCTTCAATCCTGCCGTCATGGCGTTGGAACAGGTCATTACCCGTCCGGTCTTCATCGAAGTGCACCGCCTGCATCCTTTTTTTGAACGGGGAACAGATGTGGATGTCATTCTCGATTTGATGATTCACGATCTGGACATCATTTTGAAGTTTGTCCATTCGCCCCTCACCAGTGTTGAAGCGGTCGGCGTCCCCGTACTTTCCGACAAGATCGACATCTCCAATGTGAGACTGTCCTTTGCCTGCGGCTGCATCGCCAATGTCACAGCCAGCCGCATCAGCGCCAAGACCATGCAGAAGCTTCGCTTCTTTGGACCGGAGGGATACCATGCTGTTGATACCCGCAAGCGGGAGATTCTGTCGTTGAACAAATCCACCGGGCCCGATGGTAAACAGCAGATCGTTCAGAACAATATTGAAGTGGGCAGCCACGATCCGCTGGAAGAAGAAATCCGGGCATTTGTCGGTTCCGTCATGACCCGTTCCAAACCATCGGTATCCGGAGAGGACGGACGAAAGTCCCTGGCGCTGGCCATGGAAATTCTTCAAAAAATGAAAACGCACGAGGACATCCAATTATGATCCCGATGGTGGATTTGAAAAGGCAGTACTCCCGGCTGAAAAATGAGATTGACCGGGCGGTCGGTCAGGCTCTGGAGCAGACGCAATTTATCCTGGGACCCAATGTCGGGAAACTGGAGGAAGAAGTTGCAGCGTATCACGGATTGCCTCACGCCATAGGATGCGCCAACGGCACGGATGCTCTGTTGCTTGCCTTGAGGGCCTGCGGAATCGGCCCGGACGATGAAGTCATTACAACGCCTTTTACGTTTATCGCCACGGCGGAAGTTGTCGCACTCGTGGGAGCAAGACCCATATTCGTTGATATCTGCCCGGACACGTTCAACATGAATCCGGATCAGATCACGGCAAAAATCACTTCCCGCACCAAAGCCATCATTCCCGTCCATTTATTCGGCCATGCCGCCGATATGGATCCGATCATGGACATTGCACAAAAGAACCACCTGAAGGTGATTGAAGACTGCGCGCAGGCTTTCGGAGCGAAATACCGGGGACAGACCATCGGCACCATTGGCGATGCCGGCTGCTTCAGTTTTTTTCCGAGCAAAAATCTCGGCTGCTACGGTGACGGCGGAATGGTAGTCACGCAAAACGATCAGATCGCCTCAAAAATCAAAATGCTCCGCAATCACGGCAGCGCTGTCCGCTATTATCACTCCGAGGTCGGTTACAACAGCAGGCTCGATGAAATCCAGGCGGCGATTCTGCGTGTAAAGCTTCCTGAAATCGACGCGTCCAATGACGCAAGAAGACGCAATGCAGCCCTCTACTGCGGCGCCATCAAAGGAAAGGACATCGTGCTGCCTTCTGAGAGACCCGACTGCAGGCACGTTTACCACCAGTTTACCATCCGCACCAAAAACCGCCAGGCCATCGCCGATGCACTCTCCAACGCAGGAATTGCCTCAGCCGTTTACTATCCCGTCCCGCTTCATCAGCAGGACGTCTTTCTGAAAATGTATCATTTGAAAGAAAGCCTGAATGTCAGCGAAAACTGCGCCAGCGAGGTTCTTTCTTTGCCGATGTTTCCGGAGCTCACTCCGGAAGAGATCAGGCAAATAGCCGATGTGGTCAATAATGTCCGTTGAAAAAAACAACATAACCCAGAACAACCCTGCGGCATCGGAACACGGGAAAAAAGTGATGATTGTTGCCGGGGAGGCCTCCGGTGATCTGCATGGTTCGTTTCTTGTCCGTGAAATGCTGGCCATCAATCCATCCCTGCAATTCTTCGGCATCGGGGGAAAAAAAATGCGGGAAGCAGGCGTGCGCCTGCTGGCTTCCTCCGCTGATATTGCCGTCGTCGGCGTCACGGAGGTGTTTTCGAAAATCGGATCTTTCATCCGGATCAAAGCCGGAATCAGAAAATTTATGGATCAGATGAAGCCGAATCTCGTGATCCTGATTGATTTTCCGGATTTCAACTTGAATATCGTGGCCCGGGCTGCTAAAAAGAAAGACATTAAAATTTTTTACTACATAAGCCCGCAGGTGTGGGCCTGGCGCGAGGGAAGAGTCAGACAAATCAAAAAGCTGGTTGACAAAATGGCCGTTATTCTGCCCTTTGAAGTTGATTTTTACCATGCACACGGATACCCGGTGCACTATGTCGGGCATCCTCTGAAGGACACGGTAAAAACAGGGTTTACCCGTTCCACGGCAAGGCTCCATTTCGGCCTTCCGGAAAAACAAACGACCATCGGATTGCTGCCGGGAAGCCGGACGGCGGAGGTTGACAGGCTTCTGCCCGTGATGATCGAAGCCGCTCAGATCATTTCGAAAAAAATCCCGGGCGCGCAGTATATTCTGCCTGTGGCCGACACGCTGGATGAAAAAACGGTTACCGCAATGGTTGCCAAATCGGGAATCAATGTCAAAATCGCCCCCGGACAGATTTATGATGTTCTTGCCTGCTGTGATCTGGCCCTTGTAACCTCCGGAACGGCAACGCTGGAAACCGGCCTGATGGGCGTCCCCATGATTATTGTTTACAAGGTGTCTCTTTTTTCGGAACTGATCGCCAGAATGATCATCAGGCAGCAGCACATCGGCCTGGTGAATATCATTGCCGGCAAAATGATCGCCCCGGAACTGCTGCAGCGCGACGCAAACGGTCCGCGCATCGCAGCAGAGGCACTGGCCATATTATTAAATGACAGAAAAAAGCAGGAAGTCATCACCGAGCTCAACAACATCCGCACCAAACTGGGTGAACCCGGAGCGGCGGGAAGAGCGGCACAACTTGCCTGCGATATGCTATAGGGGAAATTATGGAAATTTTTAAACGCCTTCTCCAAATGGCCAAACCGTACACGATGCGCTTTATTCTGGCGATGATTTTCATGCTGATTGCGGGAGGCCTGCAGGCATCCCTGCCGCTGGTATCCAAACCGGCCATTGACGAAATCTTCGTCAGCAAAGACATGACGGCTCTCACGTGGATCCCCTTTTTGATTATCGGTATTTTCTTGTTTAAGGGGCTTTGCTCATATGGACAGGTCATTTTGATGAGTTCCATCGGAATGCGCATCGTCACCGATTTGCGCAACAAGCTTTATGAATGCATCCAGAGGCAGTCCCTGGCTTTCTTCACGGAAAATTCAACGGGCATTTTGATGTCACGGATCACCAACGATGTTCTTTCCGTCCAGACGACCGTTTCGGAAGCGGTTACCGCCCTGGTGAAAGACAGCTTCACGTTGATCTGTCTGGTTGGCGTGATCTTTTACACGGACTGGAAGCTCGCGCTGATTGCCATGGTTGTTTTCCCGCTGACGGCTTACCCGATAGCCCATTTTGGCAAAAAAATGCGAAAAGTTACCACAGCCTCGCAAATCACCATGGGGGCTCTCACTTCACTTTTGCAGGAAACCATTTCCGGCACCCGCATTGTCAAGGCATTCGGGATGGAAAAATACGAAAGCAAGCGGTTCAGCGTGGAAAACGAGAGACTCTTCAGCCTGGTGATGAAAACCATTTCCGTCAATGCCATTTCCAGCCCGCTCATGGAATTCCTGGGCGGCCTGGGTATCGCCGCCGTCATCTTTTACGGCGGTTATAGTGTCGTTCATGGTTATTCCACACCCGGCAAGTTTTTTTCATTTCTGGCGGCCCTGCTGATGCTTTATGAGCCGGTGAAGCGCCTGACCAACATTAATAACACGATCAACCAGGGCATTGCCGGCGGCGAACGCATTTTCAGCATCATTGATCGCGTACCGGACATCATCGACAAACCCGGCGCTGTGAATCTGCCGCAGATCACAAAGAGCATTGACATCGAAAACGTAACGTTCCGTTACGAAGAAAAACCCGTGCTGAAAAACATCAACCTCTCCATCAGGGCCGGCGAAGTTGTCGCGTTTGTGGGCATGAGCGGGGGTGGCAAAACTTCTCTCGTGAACCTGATCCCCCGTTTTTACGACGTCTCCGAAGGCCGTGTGCTGATCGACGGCGTGGACATCCGCGATGTCAAGCTACAATCCCTTCGCAGCCAGGTGGCCATTGTCACCCAACAGACGATCCTTTTCAATGACACGGTTAAAAACAACATCGCCTACGGAGATATTCAGAGGACGGAGGAAGACATTGTCAATGCCGCAAAAGCGGCCAACGCGCACGATTTCATCTTGAAGCTTCCGCAGGGTTACGAAAGCAATATCGGTGAACTGGGGACCAAGCTGTCCGGCGGTGAAAAGCAGCGCATTTCCATCGCGCGGGCCTTGCTCAAAGATGCGCCGATCCTGATCCTGGACGAAGCAACATCGTCGCTGGACACGGAAGCGGAAATCGAGGTGCAGGATGCGCTGGACAATCTCATGAAAGGGCGCACCACCCTGGTCATCGCTCATAGGCTTTCGACCATCCGCAATGCCGACCGGATCATTGCCCTGGTCAACGGGGAAATCGTGGAGGAAGGTAATCACGAAACCCTGATGGCGAAGAAAGGCGAATATTACCGGCTGTATAATCTGCAGTTTAAAGATGAAGGAAATGGCAATGATCGATTGGCAAAGGATATGGAATGATGAAGAGTCAATTCGCCGTTTCAGTCCTACAAGAGCGCTGCTTTATCTGACCTCCCTGCTCTATCGGCTGATTGTTGATTTGCGCAACCGGTTTTATGACCGGCAGATTCTGAAATCCGTAAGGCTTTCCTGTCCGGTCATCAGCGTCGGCAATATCACCGTCGGTGGCACAGGCAAAACTCCCTGTGTGATCGGACTCACCCGGATGCTTCAGCAGAACGGTTTCAGGTGCGCAGTAATCAGCCGGGGGTACGGAGGGAAGAACCCGCAGGCCGTCAACATCGTGTCTGACGGAAACAGCATCCTGCTCGGAGCCGAAAGCGCAGGCGACGAACCCCTTTTGATCGCCCGGTCACTGCCCGGCATTCCCGTAATTACCGGAGCAAAACGGAAGTTCACCGGTCAGACGGCCATCGACAGGTTCAGCAGCAATGTGCTGGTCTGTGACGACGCGTTCCAGCACCGGCAGATTATCCGCGATATCGATATTGTGCTGCTGGACGCCCGAAAACCGTTCGGGAACGGACATCTTCTGCCGCGGGGTCCGCTTCGTGAACCGAAAGGCGGCTTGCTTCGCGCCGACTGCATTATTCTGACTCGCGCGGAAGGCGGGGAACCATTGCATCCGGATATCGCCGAAATGGTCACCAGGGTGGGCACTCCTGTTTTCCGTGCAGCTCATCAATTCAAGGAACTGATCGTACGGGGGGAAAATCACCTCCCGGATCAAAACGTACTGCAGGGTAAGAAAGTCTGCGCTTTTTGCGGCATTGCTCAACCCGCATCCTTTAAAAAGCTGTTAATTGAAGCGGGTTCAGAGCTCATGTCATTTATTGATTTTCCCGACCACTATGCCTATGATGAACGCGACCTGGAAGATTTAAAAAAACATTTTCTGAAATACAACGCGGATTACTGGATCACTACGGAAAAAGATGCCATGCGCCTGGAGGCTTATCCTGAATTCTTAAAAACCCTTTGCATTTTGCGAATGGAAATGGAAATAAAACCATCGGAACCGTCTTTTGAAAGCTTTATTTTGAAGCGTTTAAATGACGTCTTTCCGTTGCCGGAACAATAATATGTCGTATAGAATGGTTAAGGTGCAGGACTTTGAGCTTTCCCGTTAAATTCGCCATAATGCTTGATCGAATTTTTCCGCTTTTTATCAAGCGCTTTATCGCTGTCAGCGCGTCCCGCGCTGCTTACTATCTTCTGCCAAAGCATAAATTGATTGCTCTTCACAATCTGACGCGATCGTTTCCCGAAAAGTCTTTGACCGAAAACCTGCAAATCATCAAAGACACCTATGCAAGTTTTGCGCTGACTTTTATCGAGTTTCTGCAAATTCTTTATCTTAACCGGAACAATCTAGATACCCGGGTTTCCGTAAAGGGATTGGAACATTATGAAAAAGCATGCAGGGAGGGCAAAGGTGTGCTGCTTTTCACGGCACATTTCGGCAACTGGGAAATGGGCAATGCCGCCCTGGCCATTCTGTCCAAACCGCCGATCTTTATGGCCCGCACCCTGGACAGCCCTTTTCTCGAAGAGATCACCACGTCCGTCCGCTCCAGACTGGGCATTGGAAACATTCACAAAAAGAACGTCATGAGCTCGATCCTCAGCCAGCTCAGAAAAGGCGAGGTCCTGAAACTGCTGATCGATCAGAACGCTGCTGCAAGAGAAGGCGTCTTTGTCAATTTTTTCGGGCGTCCGGCCTGTGCCACAACCGGCATCGCCCTGATGGCGATACATACCGGGGCAGCGGTGCTTCCTGTCTTCACCACGCGCATGCCGGATGGCCGCTACTTGACGGAAATCGGTCCGCGGGTGGATACCGTCAACACCGGCAACCGTGATCAGGATGTTTTGCAAAATACGCAAAACTACAACACCATTATTGAAAACCACGTCCGCAAGTATCCGGGACAGTGGCTCTGGCTGCATCAACGCTGGAAAACAAAACTCGTTCAGGCACGGAGAAAAAAACTTGATCCTGAAATCCAAACATAAACTGCCGCAGGCGGGACTTGATAAAATATTGATCCGCGGCACCAACTGGATCGGCGATGCCGTGATGACGTTGCCGGCCATCGCATCCGTGCGCGCATCTTACCCCGACGCACACCTGGCCATTCTGGCCAAAGCGCCCATAACGGACATTTACCGTCTGTTTTCGGCAGCCGACGAAATCATTCCCTACGAAAAAAAGTTTGATACCCCCCTGGGGGTATTTCGTCTTGCCTTTGCACTCAAGCCAAAAAAGTTTGACGCTGCAATTCTTTTACAAAACGCCATTGAAGCCGCCATTATCGCACGTGCCGCGGGCATGCGTATTCGAGCAGGCTTCAGTTCTGACGGTCGCGGCATCCTGCTGACTCACCCAATACGAAGGACGGAGGCCATTTTCAACATACACCAGATTGATTATTACCTGGAAATGGTGAAAGCGCTGGGCTGCGCAAACGTCGATCGTGCCATGCATCTGGAAACTTATATCTCTCCTGCAGACGCTAAAAAAGCCCTGCGGCAGTATCTGCCGGAGGGCGACGGAAATGTTATCGGAATTGCTCCCGGAGCCACTTACGGCCCGGCCAAAAGGTGGCTTGCGGACAGATTTGCAGCGGCCGGAGATCAGCTCGGCAGAGACCTTAACGCCCGGGTGATTCTATTCGGAGGAAGTGACGATCGGGAAACGGCCGAGCAGGTCCGGGCATGCGCTCAATCGGATATGATCAATCTCGCGGGTCAGACCTCGTTAAAGGAGGCGATTTACCTCATATCGCAGTGCAAACTGTTTCTCAGCAACGACTCGGGATTGATGCATGTTGCAGGCGCCCTGAATATTCCGACTGTTGCCGTCTTCGGATCAACGAATCCTGTAACCACCTCGCCTGCCGGAGAAAAAACAATACTGGTGCGGAAAGACGTATCCTGCAGCCCCTGCCTGAAAAAAGTCTGCCCGACGGATTTCCGCTGCATGACTCTCGTCACTGTAAGCGATGTTGTCGGGGCTGCCAAATCCCTATTAAACAAAAGTTGAAACACCATGCAAAAAAAACGCGCGATATTTTTGGACCGTGACGGAACCATCAATGAGGAAGTCGGCTACATTGAACACCTCGACAGGCTCAGGATCATCCCGGAGGCGTATGAAGCCATCCGTCTGATCAACGTCAGCGGTTTCATGGCCGTCGTCGTCACCAACCAGGCGGGCATTGCCAAAGGACTCTTTAACGAGGCTTTTGTGAAGCAGACAAATGAACGGCTGCAGGAATTCCTCGGGCAAAAAGGCGCGGCCATCGACGCTTTCTATTTCTGCCCGCATCATCCGACCGAAGGCGTCCCCCCTTACCGCCGGGTCTGCGGCTGCCGCAAGCCGGCACCGGGGCTTTTTTATCAGGCGGCACGGGATATGGACATTGATCTTGCCGCATCCTACATGATCGGCGACCGCTACCGGGACATGGAAGCGGCCCATCGGGCGGGTATGAAAGGCGTGCTGGTGAAAACGGGTTATGGTGCGGATGTTCTCGGAAACATCGGTCCCGATCAGGAAACGCCGGAAGCCAGACCGGATCATATCGCAGAAAATATTCTAAAGGCCGTCCACTGGATACTGGAGAACCGGACATGAATATTCTGATTGTCAAACTCAGCGCTATCGGTGATGTGATTCACACACTGCCATCGCTTGCGGCCCTGCGGAGACTGTATCCCGACGCGCACATCTCCTGGGTAGTGGAAGAAGCGGCGTCCGGTCTTGTCCTGCAACATCCTCTGCTTGACCGGGTTATCATCTTTCGCCGTAAAAAATGGATCGAAGATTTTAAAAAAGGGAACTTTCAATCCGTCCGGCAGGACGCGAGTTCGTTTCTCAAAGAATTGAGAAACCGGAGCTATGACCTGGTCATCGATTTTCACGGTCTGTTCAAAAGTGCCATGGTTGTTCTGGCGAGCGGCGGAAAAAGAAAACTGGGGTATGATTCCTGGCAGGAGCTGAGCGGCCTGTTTTTGAATGAGAAAATCCCGGAGGACATGAACAAGCATGCGGTGGACCGATACCTGGATTTCACGCGTTACCTCGGGGCAACCCCCGGGCCGGTTGAATTCATTCTTCCCGTCAATTCCGAGGCGGAAAACAGGAGCCGCGCACTGATGTATTCTTATTCCCTGGCCAAAAAGAAATTTATTGCCGTCAATCCCGTCGCATACTGGGAGACCAAGCTCTGGGATAATGAAAAATTTGCGGTCCTTGCAGATCTAATAAAAGATAATATGAAACTGGATGTGGTTTTTACGGGAAGCAGGAAGGATGCCGCGACAGACATCGTGTCGCGGATGAGGGGAAAAGGGATCAACCTGGGAGGGGAAACAACTATAACGGAGCTGGCCTGCATCTATAAAGATGCGCTTGCCGTTGTCAGCACGGATTCAGGTCCGATGCATCTGGCAGCGGCAGTGGGCACTCCGGTAATCGCTCTTTTCGGGCCGACCGATCCATCGAGAACGGGTCCTTATGGAACAGGCCACATTATTATCCGGACGGATTTATCATGCAGTCCGTGCCTTTTGAAAAAATGCCCGACAAAAAAATGCATGACGGATATCCTTCCTGAACAGGTACTGGCTGCCGTTAAAAAATTGTTACACCATGGCGCCTGACCCGATCTTCTTACGCACCAGTAAGCTGATGATTGTAAAAATGATAAAGCTGACGCTCAAAAAGGCCACCACCGCCCATAAACTACGGATATTGGCCCACAGGATTCCGGCGCCAACCGCAAGCTGGCCCGCGGCATACAGGAGCGTGACTTTCCAGTGAGCCATCCCGGCCTCATTTGCCAGCAGCTGATACAGGTGACGGCGATGCGGACGGAAGAGATTTTCATGATCGCGAAGGCGGATAGCCATCGTTGTCAATTCATCGGCATAAAACGGGAAAAGCAGCCCGGCAAAGCAGACCATTTCATGATAGTTGCGGGCCAATATCACGACCAGGGCAGCGAAAACAAAACCCAGAAGAACGCTGCCCACGTCCCCCATAAAGACTCTGGCCCGCGGCATGTTGAAGGGAAGATAACCCAGGCACGCCAACGCAATGCAGATCGAGAGTCGCGGCATAGCGGCGGGGTAAGTGCCCGCAGGAGCCAGATACAGCGTATAAATGCCCAGAAGTCCAAAAGCGATCATCCCGCTCAGACCGGCGATGCCGTTGATGCCATCCATAAAATTATAGAAGTTTGACGTACCGATCAGGAAAAGCACGATCAGGGGAAGAATCAGGAAGAAAAGCCCGGGAGAAAAGCCGAAAGAGGACTGCGCAAAATGTTCACTCAGCCCGGGCAGCAGGGGAAACAGGAAAAGCACGGAAGCAACCAGCTGAACGGCCAGCCGAAATTTCACTGAAACGCGGATGTAATCCCCGTAGAAACTGACGATAGAAATAAGAACCGCCGCGAAAAGAAAGGTCGTCGGGACGCGCAGCGTAAGGCCCGCGGCAATAAAGGCCGCAAGAATTCCGACGCCACCTCCCCGTGGAGTAAGCTCCGTGTGGGAGCTGCGCTCGTTGGGGACGTCCAGAAGGTGCTCCCTGAAAGGTATTTCGGAAATCAGCCACGCACCTGCGGCCCCCAGCCCCGTACAGGTGATAAACAGCATGAGGATCCGATGCCGGGTAACCCAACCAAAAAGCTCATTAAAAACGGCCTGAATATCCTGCATCACAAATCTTCCCGCCTGCTCCCGTCAGCCTGACTCATTTCCAGAATCGTTTCCTTCCATCCGGTCTTTAAATCATATTGCGGCACAAAACCGATGTCCTTTTGAAAACGACTGCTATCAACGGCAATGTCTTCCGTGTATTTTGTAATCATCTCTGTCGTTACCGGCGACTTGAAACCCACAGCGTTCATTCCAGATTCCATAAAACGGACCAGCGTTCGTGTCGGCTCCACCGGCAATGATAAGCGGGGCGCTCTGCGTCCAAGTCCTGAGCAGATGGCTTCGATAATTTCATTCAGGGTATGGAAGCTCCCATCGGTCACGTTAAAAAGCCTTCCTGCGGACCCAGGATGAAAAACCGCCTGTACAGCGGCACGGCCGACATCCTTATCATAAATCAGCGATCTCCGGTTCAATCCGTTTCCAATGGGAATGAAACGATGATTTGCCAGGGCATGCGTCAATCGCTCATAATTACCCTTGATACGGGAACCATAAATCGCACCAAAACGAAGAACGGTTCCCGATGGACGGCCATCTGCTCCGCTTGCCCTCAGAACGATCTGCTCCGCTTCAAGCTTGGTCTGAGCATAGAATGTATCGGGACAGGGCGTTGAATCTTCGGTTAAGATTCGGCCACCGGACTGTCCGTAAACGGCAATGGTACTGAACAACACTATGCGCTTTACGCCTGCTTCAGCCGCTGCATTCAAGACATTGCCCGTGCCCTCTACATTAATTCTTTGGTATTTATCGCGAAGCTCTGGAGAAACATGAACAATATGCAGAAGCGCCGCCATATGGATGACCGCATCCACACCTTCCATCACCGCCCGCACATCAGAAACATCGGTAACATCGCCAATGACGGCCTCCACACCATCAGGCCAGATTCCGGCAGACGGCTGGTCAAGCGAAAGCGTGCGGACCGCATAACCCGCCCCGTGAAATGCCCGTACCACAACCGGACCCACCGCACCGGTAGCTCCGGTAATCAATATGCGAAGGGAACGTGACATGGGCTAATTCATCCTCATGAAATGAGATAAGATTTGCGTTGCCGCCCTCGAAACGGAAAAAGTGCTTTCCAAAAGAGCACGGGCATTCAACCCCATCTCGCAGCGCAGCTGGGCATTGGATGCCAGCCTTCTGGCACAGGAGACCAGCAGACTGTCCTCACCATTGATGCAGACAAATCCTGCGTTATGGTCTTCCAGAATCTCTTTCAAGTCATTGCCGGGATTTATACTGGCCAGTGTCGGCATGGAATGATACATATACCCCAGCAGCTTACCCGGAAAATTCTGCGTTCTCAAATTGCGGTCGAGGGAGAGCAGGCCGACATCAAACTCGGATAACATGGACAGATACTCCTGCTGCCCCACGGCATCGTGAATGGTGATATTGGTCATTGAGCTTGATGCGATCGTGGCTGTCAGTCTGTTTTTTTCACTGCCGTCACCTACCAGCAGGAAATGTACATTTTTTTCATCTTCAATATTTTTTGCGAGCCGGATAATATTATCCATGTCCTGCGCAACTCCAAGATTGCCTCCGTAGAAAAAGACGACTTTCCCCTGTAGTCCCATTTGTTCACGGTAATTTCCCGGTCGAATATTTTTCTCCTGCAATGCCGCCCAATTATAAAACAGTTCGGTGTTATATTTTCGATCAAGACTATTGTCTTTAAAATAATCCAGGTTCGCCGGCGTTTGGACTCCGATAATGTCCGCAGCTCCGTAATTTTGGAGTTCCTTCCATTTGAAATACCTGTAAGCCACCCCTTTTCTCAAAACACCCGCATCCACCGCCCATTGCGGGAAAATATCACGCAAAATTAAATATGATGGGCAATTGTAAAGCTTTTTTAATCTCTTCACAAGAGAACCAAAAAAAATTGTAGGTGAATAATAAACAATTAAATCACACGGGTTTTCTTTAAAAAAACGCTTCCCCTTCTTCCAGATGAGGCCAGACAGTCTGGCTTCGTTGAGACCGCGAATTACTCTGGATGCGTTTTTTATTTTACCGGTGCGCACCCGTAATACTTTTATTCCTTCTTCACAGGCTATTTCCATTTCACCTGATATGCCTTCATCGGGAGCAACAACCACCGGTTCATGGCCAAGACGATGAAATTCTGCTGCAAGATCATGGATCAGTTTGGCGCTGGACATCGTACTGGGCAGGTAATAGACGACAAGCAGCAGGATTCTCATAAAATATTTTTCCCGTGGAAAGTGACTTCGGAGGTTTTTTCGGACAGTTTACTTGCCCCAGACCGTCCGGTTTACATAATCGGTGTAACTCAGGATGATGCGGAGGACTTTCCGGGAGACATTGTCTACATCATAGTCAGGAACGAGTTTGAAAGGCCGGGTGGTGCCGCTATAATGAGATGTGGCGACGGAAATCGCCTCCAGAACTCTTTCCGCTTTGAGCCCGCACATGATCAGTGTTCCTTCATCCATTCCTTCCGGCCTTTCGTGGGCCTGCCTGACGGTCACCGCAGGAAAACTCAATATAGAAGATTCTTCCGTAATCGTTCCGCTGTCGGAAATAACACAACGGGCGCTCATTTGAAGCTTCACGTAATCGAGGAAACCTAACGGCTTTAAAAAATGGATGCGATCATCCATCTTTTTCATGCCAAGGCTCTCCATTCGATTTTTGGTTCTTGGGTGAGTGGAAACAATCAACGGCAAATCAAACTTATCCGCTATTGTTTTCAATGTATCCATCAGATCAGAAAAATTGACATCACTATCAATATTCTCTTCCCGATGCGCGCTGACAACAAAGTAACGCCCGGCAACCAGCTTCAGACGATTCAAAACATCCGATGCCTCAATTTGCGGGAGGTAATGAAGAAGGACTTCTTTCATCGGCGACCCGGTTTTGATCACCGTCTCGGGTTTCAGTCCCTCGGCCAGCAGATAGCGGCGGGCGTGTTCCGTATAGGGCAAATTGATGTCGCTTATATGATCAATGATCCTGCGGTTAATCTCTTCCGGAACTCGCTGGTCAAAGCAGCGGTTCCCGGCCTCCATGTGAAAGATGGGGATCTTGCGGCGTTTGGCCGCGATGGCGGACAGGCAGCTGTTCGTGTCGCCGAGCAACAGAAAGGCGTCAGGCATCTCCCTGGCAAGCAGATCATCCGTGCGGGCGATGACATTTCCGATGGTATGGGCGGCGTTTTCACCCACGGCATCGAGAAAATGATCAGGCTTGCGGATGCCCAGCTGCTGAAAAAATATTTCATTCAGTTCATAGTCATAATTTTGCCCGGAATGAACCAGAACATGGTTTGTGTACTGGTCCAGTTCATGAATCACCCGGCATAGCTTGATTATTTCCGGTCGCGTACCAATAAGTGTCACTACCTTCATTTTTTCACTCCATGCATGTTATTTGTAGTGAGGATAAAAATCGGCATGAGCATCCACCCATTCTTTCATTTCCCGAACCATCTGTTCGTAAGAGGGAACAACAAAGGAAAAATCATTCCTTTTGCTCCGCAGGGACTTGTCCAGTTTCAGATGGTCATCTTTATGGATTTTAACACAGTCATTACGGAAATATTTATTGAAAAGGACAAGCAAGTCGTATTTGGAAATGCTGACATTGTTGACCAGATTATACAACCCGCACAGATTCTCCTTGATCGCCTGTTCCATTGCCCGTGCAAGGGTAATGGTTGTGACGCCTGTCCATAACGCACCGGTAAATCCATTGACGGTCTCTTTTTGTTTCATAAACCAGTTGAAAAGGCCGATACCACTTTCATTCATATCGGGGCCGATGATTGAGTTGCGGAATGTAAGATTTTTGTTGTCTTCCACTTCACCCAACGCTTTTGACCGGTCGTAAAATGTTGCACCGTCGCGGAGGCTTTTCTCGTAATATGGGCCGGTGTTTCCGGCAAAAACACAATCCGTGCTCATATGAATCAGTTTTGTCCTTTTGTCTCTCAGGACATCTGCAATTAGATGAGGCAGATAGCTGTTCAGGTAAACCGCCCTGGAATGGTTTTCCTCCGCCTGCTGGTTCAATATGCCTATGCAATTAATTACAACATCATAATCGCCGTCCAGCAGCATGCCTTGAAAACCGTCTGTTTCAAAAGCGTCTCCGATAATATTTTTACAATAGGGGAAGGGAGAAATTGAGTAGGCCGTAACGTCGTAACCCTTTTCTTTAAAATAAAGCGTTATGGCATGCCCGGCCATGCCTATGGATCCCAGAATCAGTATCTTCATGATTTCGTCCCCTGTTCTTTTCGAGCGTTCATTACCGTCCAAGGTCATCCCGGATCATCGGTATCTTCAGCAGCAGCTGAATCATCTCGTCTTTATCCAGACGCCTGGTATTATGCGAGTGATAATCTTCAAACGCAGAGATTCTTTCTTCCCCTTCAATGAAATACTTGTCATAATTCAAATCTCTCCCGTCACAGGGGATTCGGTAATAGTTCCCCAGATCGGCTGCTTTTGCCATCTCTTCACGCGTTACCAGGGACTCGAATAATTTTTCGCCGTGGCGAGTTCCGATGATTCGAATTTTGGTTTTGACCTGATACAGTTCAATCAGTGCTATTGCGAGAATGTCCAGCGTCGCGGCCGGTGACTTCTGAACAAACAAATCACCATTCACCCCGTTTTCGAACGCATAGAGCACCAGATCCACGGCGTCATCCAGCGTCATCATGAATCGTGTCATGTTCGGATCCGTGATGGTAATATCCTGTTTGTTTTTTATCTGATCAATCCATAATGGAATAACCGAACCGCGGCTGGCCATGACGTTGCCATACCGTGTACAACAAATTGTTGTCGTGCTATCCTCGCCCAAAGCCCTTCCCTTGGCGATGGCGACCTTTTCCATCATCGCTTTACTGAGCCCCATTGCATTGATCGGATAGCAGGCCTTGTCTGTGCTGAGGGCAATAACATTTTTCACACCATGCTGAATTGCTGAATCCAAAACATTTTCCGCCCCGTAAACATTTGTGCGAACGGCCTGGATGGGAAAAAATTCGCACGACGGAACCTGCTTCAGCGCCGCTGCATGAAAAATATAATCAACACCGGCCATGGCATTATCGACACTGCGTTTATCGCGTACATCTCCAATGTAGAATTTAACTTTCGGGTTTTGCAACTGGTGGCGCATATCATCCTGTTTTTTCTCGTCGCGGCTGAAAATACGAATCTCTTTGATCTCTGAATAAAGAAATCTGTCGAGCACGGCATTGCCAAAAGAACCGGTCCCTCCGGTAATCAGGAGAATTTTGTCTTTAAACATATTCATACCTCATATTAAAAAAATATTTTCAAAACCTTTCAGGATCGACCCATAAATCGATTATCTGTCTTTAATCAACCAAATCCTTCATGAATCTTTATTGCATAATAGCATAGATGCTTTATCTGCAAAATAAATTATGAAAAGATTGAGGAAAATGGTCCCGAAAAGCAAGTAGGATTGCATGGGAACATAACCAAAAGATAAATACCTGAAGGCCACGACTTGTGCAAGCAGCGAACACAGAATCACATTTTTCCCGCCCAGTCTGAATACAAAATATTCTATGATCGCAGCAATCACCCCCAGAACGAACATGCCGGAAAACAAAAACAGGAACGACCCCGTATAAAAAAAGAACGCAACGACTCCCGGCAGAGAAATAAAATGAAATTTCATCTTGTCTACAATGATATAAGGAGATGTAATAAAGGTATTATCATAAAAACTGGTTTCGTTCTCATTATAGGTTTCTTTCCATGCCCGTTTCCACAAATCCCACCCCAGACCAGGGTAACTGGACACAGCCATGACACCCTCCATTCCCACCCATCTGTCGACAAAGAGTTTCAGAGTCATATTGATGATTGAGGACAGGAGCGGCACGCCGTTTACTGTCAATGTTTGATCGATCAACCTGTGCAGAGCCATCGGCTGAGCTGTCGCGCTTTGTATCGCGCTCAGATGCGTCGTCACACTTTCTTTCTCCGGCGATGGCGTGACGGTTTTTTGTGTCCCGGCCATTTGCAAAGGCATGTCCTGTTTTCCGGAAAGCTGACTCGAGGATTTTACCTCGTTGTAAAGACGAAGATAATTGGAAAGGAAAAGCGATCCGGCGGATAGTAATGCAAGAACCAGAAGGGTCACAGCGAAAAATTGTCCGCTTGATTTAATTGAATGAATTTTTCGACTTGTAAATACTCCATAGATCAAAGAGCCTGCATTCAGAATCATCCCCCTGCTCAATAAAGACAAGTTGGTAACAAAGCTTTCCAATAAACTGATAAACATGGCCAGAAATGAAGTTTTCCTGTTGATTTCGAATTCAAATCTGAGGATCAACGCGGCAAAAGACGCCAACCCGAAAAGCAATAGCCACTTATACACTCCATTCAGGCCGAAAGGCAATGTTGTCCGGGTGATACTGCCCCTCTGATAAATGCCAAAATACGCGTTGGTCGCGGCTATGATGAAAAACAAAACGACGAATCCCGCGAGAACGATTTTTCGATGGTTCCGGTAAATGCCGAACAACCCCTGCAGAGCAATTCCTTCTGTCTTCAAGGGGTAGTTGCAGGAGAGTTTTTCCCGTAAAAAACTTGCAACCAGAAGACCGGACATGCCGCAGGAGGATACCAGCAGAGCTCTGTCAAAAGCGTCTCCTGAACCGCTGAAATTACCAACCGGTTCGCTGAATAATCCGCCGAAAAATGCAACCCGTATGGTGAGCTTCAGCCAGAACCCCAGCCAGAAAAAAATCCCTATGAATGTGTCAAAAAAAATGGCATTTTTTCTAAACCCAAAATAAAGTAACAGGTTGGCAACAACCGTAAAAAGAACGTAAACATATCCCTGGCCGGGATACCGGCTCAAAACCAATAACGCCAGAATGGAAACGGCTGCCCCAAAAACCGATAATACGATTTTGCTGACATTATTGCTTCTCATGTGTCCTTCATGAAACCAGATGGGGTATTCACATCACTCAACCTGCTCAGCAACAGCCCCCACAAAAAGAAAGTAAATATTCCTGAATAAGGCTGCCGGAGTCCAACTTTCATGGAGTTGTCAATCAACAGCAAAAATAATGTAACGCAGCACAGTCCGATTAACCCCGGAGAAAGACGGATTTTTTGTCGATGACGATAGATCATCGTGCAGGTATATGTCAAAAGGACCAGGACAGGAAATAAAGCAATTAAACCAAAATGATAAATAAAATCGAGATAATAATTATGCGCGCTGGGATATTCATCACGATTCGGAATTTCATTGCTGCCAATGAGCATTTTTTTCGGTGAGGAGACAATTTTCACAATGTAAC